>JANPFV010000100.1:0-37534 GCA_031423615.1 Candidatus Omnitrophota bacterium | reverse complement strand
ACATCAAAACGCGCGGTAAAGGCGTCGACCTTGGTAAAATCATTGTTCTGGCTGATCACCTTCCAATTACCGGGGATGTTTTCAATGACTTGGACAACAATGTCCTCTTCCTTGTGATTGCGCAATGTCACTTCCCACTCCGTTTCATAAAGACGTCTTCTGGTAATCTTCTTAAAATCCATTTGCTTGCGTTCGGCAACGACGTCAAAGGCTTCGCCGATTTTTAAATCAATATCTTCATCTTTCGGCGTATGTTTAATCGCATCCTCACCGATAAATTGCAAGCTGTCATTTTTGTCAGCTTTGTACAATCGCATTGTCCCGGCGGGAAGAGGCATGCCCATGTGATTGTCCTTGGAATTTTTAAACTGCAGCATGACCTGCACGGGAAGCTTGACGGTTTCATTGTAAGGGGCGGACCACCAATTGTTCTGGCCCTGCACTGTAAATATTTTGGTCACATTGGCGTCACTGGCTTCGAGAAGACGGACCTGTTTGGTTTGCTGGTCCTTGATCGTCGTGGGACGCTGCAGATCATAAAGATGATATTCAAAAAAAGATTCTTCCTCAAAACCTTTGTCGGCCGCCGCACTCATAGATGGATGGACCCTCCTCTTCTCGGCAAAATCCACCATACCATCCTTAACCCGATTGACTTCCCCGGCCACAAGTTTTAACTTGGCATGGTGATAGGACGCTCCACTGGTATTATTTAAAGTGACCCAGCCGCTCACATCAGCTTTGGCATCATTTTTATCCACGACAACAATATAATCCGCTTTCCAGGAAATATTCTGGGTCAGATAAGACACTTCAATACTTTGCGGCTTTGAAAAATGATTTTCATACAGCCACGTCAAGGTCGGTTTGGCGATCAAATCATCCGGCAAATTCGGCAAAACAATTTCCCCGGGATGACCGATGTGGATCTCATCACCAATTTTATAAATCTGTCCATTGTTATTGCTCAACAGCTCAGCTTCGACCGTCTCGCTTTTGCCCTGGAATTCATTGCGGTTGACCAGCTTTAATTTTTTCCCGACGTATTTATCCAATAGCTTAGTTGAGTTCATCAGATCGTATTCATAATTCTGTTCGAGAATAGAAAAACTTTCGGGAGCATCCAAAGAACGGATCGAAACCGTAAACGGCTGAATATAGGCGGCCACATCCATAAACTGCATGTTCCCGTCGCCATCACCCAGTTTGATCTTACGGGTATCTTTGACCAAACCCAGATTGGAATTATAAACCGTGACCTCGACACTCTGTTGGTCATCGATGGTGCTGGTCAAATTGACACTTGCTTTGCGTTTCATGATCATCTCCTATATACGTTGTTAAAACAAAGAACCAGGAAACATTGACTTTATAAGAAACTCAATGTCGCTGTTAATATTTAATCTGCACGCGGTAGCGGACCTTGGCTTCGCCGTCTTTGGGAACCTTGACATCAAAACGCGCGGTAAAGGCGTCGACCTTGGTAAAATCATTGTTCTGGCTGATCACCTTCCAATCACCGGGAATGTTTTCAATGACTTGAACGGAAATATCTTCTTCTTTATGATTGCGCAATGTGACTTCCCATTCTGTTTCATAAAGCCGTCCGCTGACCACATTTTTAAAATCCATTTGTTTGCGTTCGGCAACGACGTCAAAGGCTTCGCCGATTTTTAAATCAATGTTTTCATCCTTGGGCGTGTGTTTGATCGCGTCCTCGCCGATAAATTGCAGGCTGTCATTCTTGTCGGCTTTGTACAATCGCATTGTTCCGGCGGGAAGGGGCATGCCCATGTGATTGTCTTGGGAATTCTTAAACTGCAACATGACTTGCACCGGAAGTTTACCGGTTTCATTGTAAGGACCGTACCACCAATTGTTCTGACCCTGCACTTTAAATATTTTGCTCACAGTAGCGTCATTGGCTTCGAGCAAACGGACCTGTTTGGTTTGCTGGTCCTTGATTGTCGTGGGACGCTGCAGATCATAGAGATGATATTCAAAAAAGGATTCTTCCTGAAAACCGACCACACGCTTCTCCACAAGATTGTCGATCATACTACCCTCATCCCTTCTAAATCTGCCCAGATTACTTTCCTGAACACGATTGACTTCTCCCGCCACAAGTTTTAACTTGGCCTTGCGATAGGTCGCACCACTAGAATTATTCAATGTGACCCAGCCACTCACATCCGCTTTGGCATCATCTTTATCGACGACAACAATGTAATCGGCTTTCCAGGAAATATTCTGGGTCAAGTAAGACACTTCAATCTTTTGGGGATTGGCAAAATGATTCTCATACATCCACTTCAAAGTTGGCTTGGCGATCAGATCATCCGGCAAGGCCGGCAGAACAATTTCCCCGGGATGACCGATATGGATCTCGTCCCCAATTTTATAAATCTGTCCATTGTTATTACTCAACAACTCAGCTTCGACGGTTTCGCTTTTGCCCTGAAACTCATTGCGGTTGACCAGTTTTAATTTTTTGCCGACGTATTTATCTAATAGCTTGGTTGAGTTCATCAGATCGTATTCATAATTCTGTTCGAGAATGGAAAAATCCTGCGGAGCATCCAAAGACCGGATCGACACCGTAAACGGCTGGATGTAGGCGGCCACATCCATAAACTGCATATTCCCGTCGCCATCACCCAACTTGATCTTGCGGGTGTCCTTGACCAAACCCAGATTGGAGTTATAAACCGTGACCTCGACACTCTGTTGGTCATCGATGGTGCTGGTCAAATCCGCCGTGGCCCAAGCCTGGGTACAAGCCATTAAAAACAGGACAACAACTAAAACGGTTTTGCTTTTCATGATCATCCCCTTTGTATGCTGTTAAAATTCTTACTGTCTTAAACGCCTACCCTTAAAGAAAGTTACAAGAAAACAGCCTGATGCTACAAACATGATTTCACGAAAAATTTCTGAATGACCGGCAAAGTCTTCATCTTTACATTCCCCTCATCTGCGCTAAAACCTTTAACCCCAAATCAATAAACCGTCCAAGGGTGGCTTCGTCGGTGATGATTTCTTTCGCGGTCAAAGTCAATTGCTTCTGATTGACCCGTAACGACGGCAAGACGGGAAAAAGCACCATCATTTCATCCTGAACATTCCCGCCTAAAATCGCCTGAATATCCATGTCCTGACATTGGACAATATATGAACGGTCAAAAACAACATTGCCCATCTTAATGTCCTGAATATCAGAGCCGAGCTCGAGGGTGATTTTCCCATACTGCTGCGGACCGACATAAGCCTGCCCTTTTTTCTTCAATCTCAAAGCACACTGCAAAATCGTCCGCGCCGGCGTGCTCTTAGAATCAAAAATAATCGTGACTACGGTTTGCTGATATCTCAGGACGAGCCGCGCAGGCCAAAACAAAAATGCCGGAGCATAAGTCCCGTTACGTTTAACGGCGAGATTTTGGAGTAGGGAGGGCATTATTATTTATCTTTCTTTCGTAAGATGGTCAAGACAATCAACAACCTGGTACACGTTCACTTTTGCTGTTTTATTCTTTGAAAAACTCAATGTGTTCCACTTATTGTTTCTCTTCCCAGTTCCGGAAAGGATTATAACCCGAGCGGTCGGTTTCCATGGTGACGTACTTGCTTAAAATCCCGCCTTCATCCAAAAACCGTGAGACCTGAGTGTACATCGATCCCGTCGTGTCCCAGGACCTGCGGGGAGAGGTGTCAATTTGCGGACGCAAAAGGTAAAGGTTATTTTTGGCCCGGGTCGCGGCCACATAAAAGAGCCGGCGCTCCTCTTCAATCGCGGTGTCACTGCTGATGGACTGATACGACGGCAAATATCCTTCGGCGAGATAAATCAGAAAGACCGTATGCCACTCCAATCCTTTAGCAGAATGGATCGTCGAAAGAATAAGATCGTGTTCCCCGTGCGTTTTAACGCCTTTATCGACAAGACTTTTTTCCGGAGGCTCAAGCGCCATATCGGTCAAAAATTCTTCCAGAGTGGCATAACGCCGGGCAATGTTTTCCAGCGAACCCAAATCGTTTAAACGTTTTTCGTAATCATCATAATGGTCCATGAGAAGCGGGGTATAAAAATCCAGAAGGGTTTTTAAAATCGTTGACGGGCGCTCGACCGTTCCATCGACATCCTTGAGGATTTTGAATAATTGCCGCAGTTCGGGCTTTTTCTGAAAAATCTGTTCATCGATATCGAGGCCTTTGCGCTGGCGCACGACTTCTTCAATAATATGGGTCGCCGTCTTTTCGCCCACACCTTTGACCAGCATAAGAACCCTCTGCCAGGCCACTTCGCTCAAGGGATTATAAACAATTTGCAGGCAAGACAGCACGTCTTTGATGTGCGCCGCTTCGATAAATTTTTGCCCGCCGTATTTGACAAAGGGGATGCCCGACGACGCCAGCTCAACTTCCAGATCGTTGGAATGCCAGCCCGAACGAAAAAGGATCGCGATCTCGCCGAGATTGACCCCGGCCTGACGCAATTGCAGGATTTTTTTGACAATATAACGCGATTGACTGTTTTCATTATAAACGTCGACATAAACCGGCAAGGTGTCACCGCCGTTTTTAGTAAAAAGGGACTTGTCAAATTTTTCACCGGCGGCATTGATCACTTCATTGGTCAAATCCAGAATCGGCTGGGTCGAACGGTAATTTTCCTCGAGAGTAATGACCTTGGTCCCGGGGAAAATATTGGGAAAATCAATGATATTTTTAAAGTGGGCCCCCCGGAAAGAATAAATGCTCTGGCTGTCGTCTCCGACGACCATGACATTATTGTGCGCCACGGCCAAAAGACGCACGATTTCCGCCTGCATTTTGTTGGTATCCTGGTATTCATCGACCATGATGTACTGATAATATTCTGACAAATGATCCCGGATACTCGCATTCTCCGTCAAAAGCCTGCGCAGATAAACTAAAAGATCGTCATAATCTAAAAGCGCTAAAGTGTGTTTGTAACGGATATATTCTTCTTTGATGCGGCCGATAAAGGAGGACCATTCGGCAAACTGGGGATATTCTTCGCCGACGACGTCCTCAATGGACAGACCTTTGTTGATGCTTTTAGAAATGATTGACAAAAGCGTGTTTTTCTTGGGAAAACGTTTGTCCAGTTGACGGCTCATCTGGGTGCGCACCAGATTGACCGCGCTTTCGGCATCGTCCTGATCGAGAATGGAAAAATAACGCGGCAGTCCCACATGCTCGGGATAACGCCGCAGAACAAAATTGGCAAAAGAATGGAATGTCCCGCCGGATACCTGATGACAGCGTTCATCCAAAAGTCCGGCGGCCCTTCTAAGCATTTCCCGGGAAGAGCGGCGAGTAAAAGTCAAAAGCAAAATGCGTTCCGGGGCCACTCCCTTTTCAACGAGGTGGGCGGTCCGGTAAACCAAAACGCGCGTTTTTCCGCTTCCGGCTCCGGCGATGACAAGATAAGGCCCATCGGTCGAAAGTACGGCCTCCAATTGCGCAGGGTTCAGCTCTTTTTCATAATGGATATGGGGTGGCATAAGGACAACATTGTAACACAAAAATTGGGAAGGCCTGGATTCTCCCCGAAACTTTAAAAGAAACTTTCAAAGCACTCCAGACGAAAACATGAGGACAACCATAACAAGGGCGCCGCCAACTACGGTTAAAATCAAAAGAAGAATAAACCAATCCATGGGATCTTCGGGGAACAATTGCTCTTTCATGAATTTTCCAAAAGCCATACAAACCTCCTAAGGGTCCTGGATCGCGCGGTACAAATCTATCATCAATTGCTGATGTCCGCTCTCTCCTTGCGATTGATACGCATTGATCAAATTATTCAAGACCCGTCGGACAATATGTAAAGCGGGGGCCGGGGCGGGAATGTTATCTTCCGGTGCGGTTCCCATTTCCGCAAGTCTCACCACATCGCCTTCGCTTATAATCTTACCGCCGTTAAAACAATCCACCAAGAATATTTTCCCCTTCATGACGATCTTGGCCATAAAGTGACCCGGCGCGTTATACCCCTCGATGGCAAAACCCAGCCTTGCACCGACGAGCATATAAACGCACGACAGGCTGATCGGCAAACCCCTTTTTTCATTTAGGACGTAAAGCAAATTACTGCACTGCGGATTATAATAATCGGTCTTGGCCCCGCTGAATCCTTGGACGGTGAATAAAAATCCGGCCAGCTCCAAAGGCGTATTTTGCTGGGACCAGACAAGATATTCTCTGGCGAGACCGTCTAATAGTTCACCGATAGTCTGGCTCATGTACCGGAACTTTAATCCGCTTTGAAAATTGGCTAAAAGTGACAATGCTTTTTCCAGTTTTTCCAGATCCAAAAGCGGATCATCCCAACTCGGCCATTTCTGCAGCAAAACTTCACGGTCGTGTTCAAGTAAAATTTTTTCCAATGCCAAAGTCCTCGACTGTACGAGTTCCGGCGAAAGCTTGGACAATTCCGTCTTTAAGGTGGGGCCAAAAGAGACGAGATGCCTGATGATTGCGGATTGGACTTCAAGGTTTTCATCGTCGAGCAAATTCAAAAGATGGGGAAGCTGCCGGGGATCGGGCCGGGATCGGCTTTCAACGGACATATTTTTTCACCTTTTCAACCAAGTCTGGACCGCTGATGGGTTTAACAAGATAATCTTTCACTCCATTAAATTTAAAAATCGGCCGCACATCGGCTTGCGCCGTCAGGACAATGACCGGAGTGTCTTTTTGCTTTTCAAACTTCTGGATCTCCAGCATAAAGGTATAACCGTTCATATGGGGCATGTTAACGTCTAAAACAATCAGATCGGGGGTGACGGTGGGTAAAAGAGCGAGACCTTCATCTCCGTCAAATGCGGTTTCAACATGAAACCCTTCCTTGGTCAGGTTGAGTTTAACGATCTTGGCGTTAATACGGTCATCGTCGATAACGAGAATTTTTTTCTTCACGGTTATCCTTTACGGTTAATTTTCACATGTCCATCGGCATGATTAGCCAACGCCATGTTGACAATACGGCGGATCAAATGATTGTAATCCATGCCTTCCTTTTCGGCGGCCAAGGCCATCTCATCGATTCTGGCGATGCACGGATTGGCATTCGGTTCGATGAAATAAATTTTATGATCCGCCGTGACACGGATATCGAAACGCACATAACTGTTCATGTTAAGCGCCCGGTAGGCGCGCTTGCACGCGTCATTGAGGGCCTCAGCGACCCCCTCCGGAAGTTTTCCCGCCGCCACACTTTTTATTCCCCAGCGGGCGCGGTACTTGTCATCCCACTTCGCCTTGTACGTCGCAATGCGGGGTTCGTCCTCAGGCATGTCGCCAAATTTCAACTCACGCGCCGGCAAAACTTTCAACTGCTTATGTCCCATGACACTAACGTAAAGTTCGCGGCCTTCGATATATTCTTCGGCAATAGCATCCAAGTTCATGTTTTCGTGAATGAACCTGATCCGCTCCGCGAAGGCCTCATCATTGTCGACGACCGACGCCTGCGAAATCCCCCGCGAAGCTTCTTCGCACAAAGGCTTAATCACCGCGGGCAGTTTGACCATTTTGGGACGCCAGATTTTTTGACCGCGGTAAAAAACGTGAAAACGCGCGACCTTCAGACGATGAAATCGCAGAATCTTTTTGCTCAGCGCTTTGTTGTTGCAAATCAAAAGTGCATCCGCGCTGGCGCCGGTATAGGGAATGTCCAGCAATTCTAAAAGAGCGCCGATATTTTTTTCCAGATAACTTTTGTCATTATAAACTTCCACCAGATTAAAAACCACATCCGGCTTAAATTCTTTTATTTCCTCCAAAAGCGGGGCAATGTCATTAAACAGCCCCAGCCGGCGAACTTCATAACCATTCGCCACAAGCGCGTCATAAACGTCTCTCTCGGTGTACATATTGTCGGGGTCGGCGAATTCTTCCTTATAATCATAACCCCGGGGCATTGCATAAGGCGTGTGAAAAAGCTCAAGAACTTTCAATTTCTTATTCATCGTTTTTTCTTCCCTTCGTCGCCGCGGTACCATCCGGTGTAAATATAATTCATCACCAAGGTCGTGAGGTACGCCGAAAGATTAGCCAACGTCAAGGCATTGTCACCGGATGAAAAAAGCTTCAACTCCTTGGACCGCTGGGCCACGGCCTTTAATAAATGACTCACCACGTATTTGCGCTCCCCGGTCCAGCGGATGAGGCTGGAAACAATGTCTTTTTGATAGCGCTTGATAAAAGCCACGGCCGCAAGGATGTTCTCCCCGGATGAGTCGGCGCTGAAAATCTTTTTTAAATTCCCGTCGTGAAAATCCGGAAACTGTTCCGCCCAGAATTCCCGTTTTTTTCTATAGAAATTATTCAGGGTGATTTTGATATTCTTAAAGTGCCAATGCTTCATCCCTTTGACGGACAAAGGTTCCTTGCCAGCCACGGACGCCATCAGATCGGAAACATACAGCAATTTTTTCAAGGCGGGCCAGCCCTGATACGTTTTTTGCCAATCAGCCGCAGGCGTCAGCCACACAGCGAACGTTTCCACAAAATCCTCGTCGGGGTGAAATTGCGCATAAAAACCGTCCAAATGCCGCACATAATTTTTGCTGTAGGGACGGAAGCGAAAAGTGTCGCCATATTCCTTGGAAGATGGCCCAAAAATCTGCTGCCAACGCTTTTTCTTATGTAATCCATAAGCATAACTGATGGCGTGTCCGCATTCATGGCGAAGGAGCTTCATGCACTCTTCCTTGGTTTCGCCTTCGGCCTCCAGCATCATTTTCTTTTCCAGGCGGGTCAAGGTCGGATGGGCGAGGTAAAAAGGAATGCCGATGACCGGTTCCCCGAGGGGGGTCAACCATTCATCGGCCAAATAACAGCCGGGTCGGAATTTCAAACCTTTGACGTCCAGCTCCGCATACAGTTGATGAATACAATCGTTGAGCCACGTGCCCTCAATTGCCAAAGGCAAATCGCAAATACGCAAAGCCAGAAGCTGCTCTTCCGTTAAACCGCCCAAGTCCACGTTATTCAACTTCCTCCTCAAGTTTTTTCATCAGGCCATTGACCTCAGCAACCAACGCCGCCGGAGCCAGCTTTAAAGCTTCCATGTCCTTCTGGAAAGACCGCAAAGCGTTCAAAAGCTTTTTGACCGCCGCGGTGTTGCGTTTTTCGCGTTCCTCATCGGGATCCACCTGTTTACGTTCCTTCATCAAACTGACTAAATCACGGCGAACTTCCGCGGCTTCCCCGCCTTTTTCAAAGACTTTTTCTTTAAGCTCGTCGTAATCCTTTTTGTTTAACTCCTTGCGGGCCCGGGCCAAACGTAAAACATTGAGCGCATCATAGCCCGGGACTTGCGCGGGGTCCCGCTCTTCCCGGAATTCTTTTTTCAAATATTCCGGCTCCTCCTGCTCAAGAAAGAAATACGTTTTCAAAAGTTTCGTCGCGGTTTCCTTATTAACACCGAGCTCACCTTCCGTGTAATGCTCAAATTTCTCAAAACCCCACGCGGTAAAAAGTTTGTCTTTGTAAACGGGGTACAAATTTTGCCCCAGATGCAGCCACGCGGTCTTAAAATCCTTAGAATACTGAATCAATTTGTCACGGATCAAATCCGCGGTGATGCTACTGTTCAGTTTCTTTTGTTTTTGTTTCTGTTCGTAAAGTTCGGTGTCGGACATGGACATAAAAATCTCCTCTCAAATAATGCAAATGAAATGTATTCTACCACGGCTAAAAATCTTTGACGATAACTTGCTGTAAAATCCCGCCCAGCCGGGCGCCTTCGATATGTCCGGGCACGGCGGTCAAAGCGCTGGCGGTCCCGCAAGCCGCTCCAAAGGCCAGAACATCTTTAAACCGGCTTTGCTGAGAAAAAGCATAGACGCAGCCGGCGAGCAGAGCATCCCCGCACCCGACCGGATTCACAACCTTAACTGGGGGAACCGTCGCGAAACAAAAAACTTTTCCGTCGGTGCCGGCTGCCCCGCGGCGGCCCAGAGAAATAATGACGTTTTGGGCGCCTCGATTGAGAAGTTTCTTTAATGCCGTTTTGATGTCCTTGCGACTCGACAGCTTTGATTTGAGAAAAACTTCGGCCTCATTTTTGTTAGGTTTAACGAGAAAAGGTTTTCCTTTCAAGGCTGCCTGAAAATCTTTACCGCTGGTGTCCACAAAAACCTTTCCTCCCGCTTTCTGTCCGGTCTGCGTCAACTCGCCGTAAAAATCTTTGGGCGCTCCCTGGATTCCCCGCCCGCTCACCACAATCCACTGGCTCTTTTCCGCCAGTCTTTGAAATTTGCGCCAGAAACTGGCCAGATCTGTTTTGTCAACGACGGGGCCCGGCTCCAAAAGGCGGGTCTGTTTTTTCGTCTTTTGATCACCTACCGTGAGATTGACCCGCGTTTCACCCTGAATAAATACAAAATTGTGCTCTATTCCCTCAAGCAAAAGCTCGCGCAAAAGATTTTGACCCGTCGCTCCCCCCGCAAACCCTGTCGCAACGGTTTGGGCCCCGAGGCCTTTAAGCGTCCGCGCCACATTCAAGCCCTTGCCTCCAGCGGTTGACGTCACACGCAACGCTCTATTGTCTTTTCCGACGACAAAATGAGGGACCAGGACCATCTGATCAATAGCCGGATTAAGGGTGACGGTCAAAATGGGTAGCAATTTCATAATCCTTGTTTTGGGCCCGTATTTTTGGTAGAATAAAAACTTTCTCGCAGGCGGTTCAAGCCTTATTTTATCCCGGCTTGGCGCTATTTCCAATATGAAAACAATTCTTTTTGCACTCTTAATCAGCGTGAATCTGATCGCGGCCGCACCTTGCTCGGCCGTTGAAACGGCCATTCCTGTGCGCTCACCGCAAGTGCGTCAGGAGAGACTCCAGCATAACGGTGTTTTGGTTGCGCGCCCCGTCGCAAGCGACCAAAGGATCGCCGAGATTGTTTCGCAAAACCAGATCCGCACCGTGCAGGACTACGCGGCCTGGCTGGGAAAAAACATGATTTACCAAAGTGACCCTCGGGACGATCAATGGCTCGATCCGCAAGAATTTTTAAAAACGAAACGCGGTGACTGTGAAGATTTTGCTTTTCTCAATTCCCAGGTTTTGCGTGTCCTGGGTTTTGCACCGCACGTTCTCATGCTCTATTCAAATAAAAATGCCCACGCGGTCTGTGCTTTTGAATACAGCGGAAAATTTTACTGGTTTGACAATGCCCAACTCAAATCCTCGACCGCCCAGGACCTTGTCGCCCTCGCACAAGAACTGACCGAGCAATTTCACTACTCCCGTTCTTTCGAACTGGATGTCTTGTCCAAACAAAGCCGTTTGATCTACCAACGCATTTAATTTTTGGGATGGCAAAAAGGATTTCAATCCCAAACGGACGCTTCGATGTCCTTTAGGGGGTCCGGGTGAAGAAAACGGTATCCCAAAATTTCCTTCACCTTGTCATTAACCACAATTTTTTTGACTGAGCTTTTCTCTGTGCTAAATTGCGGCACGTCGAGTTTCATTTTTTTGGCCGCCGACGTATATAAAATTTTTTTGGTGGGATGCTGATCAGCGCAGGCGTTAAAAATTTCATTCCATGCCTTTTGAGAAATGATCTCAACAATGATCCGCACCGCATCGTCTAAATGAATCAGATTGACCGGGCTGTCCGCTCCCGGCACGTCCTTCTTTCCTGCTAAAAATCCCCCAATTTTCCTTTCCGAACCGTAAAGTCCGGCGAGGCGGACTACGGTAGTTTGAAAATGCGGATTGGCCATTAATTCATTTTCAATCTCCCGCAGAATTTTTGACCGGGCATTGTCAGGGACAAAAGAGGCGTCTTCCGTGGCCATTTCTAAATCATCCGGATACACCGATGTCGAGCTGGTGAAAAGTACACAACCCGCCTTGCCGTTTTGAACATCGCGGGTAATAGCGCGGATTTGTTTCTGATATTCACCTGGGTCATAAAAATCTCTGCGAAAGGGCAAGGTGATGACGACAACGTCCGTGTTAAAAAAGTCTCCAATCCCAGCTCCGACCAGAGCCCCATTTACGGTGAGGCAAAAAGAAGAAATCCCTGCTTTTTCTAAAACAGGGATCTTTTCTAAAGTTCTCGTCGAACCTTTAATACGGTAACCTTGCCTTAACAAAGCCTGGGCCAGAGGAAAACCCAGCCAGCCGCACCCGATCACGCTCACGCAAAGGAAGGACATTTTTCAAGCCGGCCGTTATGGATTGGCGGCGGCCTTCAATTCACTCCAGGTTTTTTCACCAACAATACCGTCAGCTTTCAGGCCGTGATCCTTTTGAAATTTGCTGATCGCCGCCTTGGTCCCGTTACCCAATTTTCCGTCGACCGTACCCTTGTAATAACCCGCCGCCTTAAGGGCTTGCTGGACTTTTTCCGGAGCGACCTTGATCCGTAAAATACTTTCATTCTTGGAATAATCAAAAGGTTTGCTGCTCACATTACTGCCCCGCTGAGTTTTGTTGCGGTCGAGGTCATATGCCATGTCCTTCATCGTGAATTTTAAATCCTTGATCTCAGAATCCTTCGCCGCGACCTGATTTTCCAATTCATTGACCCGCAATTGTAAATCCGCCGCTGATTGACCTTGCCCCGTCGTAGCACAACCGACCAAGGATGAAAGCCCGATCATCAACCCGGCCATTAAAAACAAATTCTTAACCATATCCCCTCCTTGTCTCATTACTGTTGTAAATGTATATAAAAATTGATCTCAGAAAATTTCCGTGAACGTATTCTAGCACAAAGTTTTTTTATGACTACGTGTTCTTATTATATTTTCTGAGCAGGTGATTTTTGCGCCACTCGGGCCAAGCCTTGCGGGACGAATAAATAACGGAAGGCCATTGGCCTTCCGTTTGGGGTGTGGCTTTCAGCCACGTGAGTCTTAAGTCAGAGTTTCTGACTTTTGGGGGGAGAAGATCTTGTATTTCCAGGCGATATCAATGCGTAAGGCGTGACAAAAGTTCACTTTAAAAACATGACGGCCACGGTTAATATAAAAAGCCCCTTTGACTTTAAAGGCGAAGCTTTCTCGCTGGGTCGGGCTGTCAAATTTCTTACGGATAAAAACATGGGGTTCAGGAAGAGCTTCCGTGATATGCGGGACTTCTTTGACCACGTAGACGAAACTTTTATGAACGTGGGTTTTGCAGTCTTTGTCTTCATTATTTTCGTTAATCGAGATCACCTTACGGCGATGTTTTATGGAATGGCGTTTCTTGTACTCGATGGTTTTCATCCTCTTCCCCCTTTCCTTCGCGCAATCATACAATCGAAGTATAACACGCAAAAGAGCGGGAGCAAGCCCGGGAAGTCCCTGCCAAGAAACCGCTTTCCTGATTTTTAGAAAATGGGTTTATCGACGAGAAAGCCACTTGAACTTGACTTGCCGTTCCTGGCCGGTTAAAAGGCGCTTGATATTGGGGATATGGCGGACAAAAACAAAAACGCAGAACACGATTCCCAAAACCAAAATTTCCCCGGTTTGCTTTGTCAAGAACATGGCCATAGGTAGAACAATCGCCGCAATAAGAGAAGCCAAAGAAACATAACCGCTAAGCAAAAAAGGGGCCAGCCAAGCCAAAAAGGTGATCAACAGAACAGCCCGCAAGGATTCATACTGGATCGCCAAACCGATTAAAACGCCCAAACTTGTCGCAATACCCTTTCCCCCTTTAAACTGAAGGAATACGGTCCAGTTATGACCGATCACGACCATGATGCCTAAAAACAAACGAAGATACACTTTATCAAAATGAAATAAATTTCCGACCACGGTCAGCGCGATGACACCTTTTAAAATATCCAAAAGCAAAACTACGGTCCCTACTTTTTTGCCGAGGATACGAAAGGCATTGGTTGCACCGACATTCCCCGAACCGTGTTGTCGAATATCGATTCCTTTGATGATTTTTCCAAAAAAAAAGGCCGTGGGAATAGAACCCAATAAATAACTGCATAATAAGCCGAAAAAAATATTCATTTTTAAATTCTCCCCGGACTATTCAAGAAAACAAATCCTCGTCGAAAGTAATCCAGTCCCGAAATCACCGTAATCATAAATGCGGCGTACCAAAAACCCACCGTCCATTCCCATTGCAACAAAAGGCCGATGACACACAAGGCCTGAAGAAAGGTCGTGGCTTTTCCCCACACGGAAACCTTAGTCCCCAATTTCCCCTGAAAAATAAAAATGAGGATTGATCCGACGATAAGCATCACATCCCGGCTAATGACAACTACAACGAGCCAGACAGGAAAATTCATCACCGCAAATTGATGTCCCACGACATAAAGACATAGAAAGGCGCTCGTCAAAAGAATTTTGTCCGCCAGCGGATCCAGAATAGCGCCGATCTCGGTTTTTTGATTACGGGCACGGGCCACATAACCGTCCAGGACATCCCCGATCCCCGCCAAAATAAAAATCCCCAAGGCGATAAAGCGCAAATAATCGTTTTGGGGAGAATAATAGAGAATCACCGTAATAAAAAAAGGCACCGCGAGGATACGTCCGAAAGTGATCTTATTGGCCAAGGTCAGAGACATCTTTGTCATGGGGCTAAAGTTTTGAGCGGGACATGGTGGACAGGACAATTTTCAAACTTGGGGCTGTAACGTTCTCCATCAATAGGACAAAACTTTACCACCTGTTCTGCGCGCAGGGAATTGGTAATCGTTTGGACAGCGCTTTTTGCTTCCGGGTCCTTCTGAATGGCCCGGTTTAACTTTTCCAAATCCTTTTGACTGACCGGTTTTCCAGCTACGTTCCCCAGAACGCTTTCCATAGCTGAGATTACATCTTTTTGGCTCTCCCCGGGAGCGTGCGGTCCCACGGTCTTGGCGTTATGCGCCGTACTCGTGCAGCCGGCCAAAAAAATAAAAACACATAAAAATAAATAACCGTGGCGGCTCATCACAATTCCTCTTGAAATCCTTCAGCGCCCCGCAGGAAGAGGACTCTTTAGGATGATACAACATCATTATTTCAGAAACCGGATTCGGGTCGGAGGCCAATAAATAATTTCCGCTTTGCCGATAATGTCATCCTGAGGAACAAATCCCCAATAACGGCTGTCGTGGCTCGAGCCGCTATTATCACCCAGGACAAAATAAAAACCAAGGGGAACAGAAATCTTTTTATTCACATCACCGTACACGCCACGGTTGTAATAATAAATATTTTTTATGACCGGGTCTTCAATACGCTGGCCATTGATATAAATATCGCCGGTCTTGATTTCGACGGTCTCTCCCCCGACGGCAATGAGCCGTTTTATAAAATCGCGCTTAGGGTCTTCGGGATATTTAAAGACCACGATGTCTCCCCGCTTAGGATGGGAAAATCCCGGCAAACGGCGGTTGGTAAACGGCAACAAAGCCCCGTAAGAAAGCTTGTTGACCAATAGGCGGTCTCCTTCTAAAAGCGTCATTCGCATCGACCCGCTGGGAATACGAAAAGCCTGAAAAAAGAACGTGCGAATAAACATCGCGAGGATAGCTGCAATAATAAATGATTCGGCCCATTCGCGCCAATTCGATTTAACCTTTTTTTTGATGACCGGTGTGGGATTGAGGACGGGTTCCATAATTATATTTTTAAGGCGGCCAGAAAGGCTTCTTGGGGAACCTCCACATTCCCGATTTGCTTGAGTTTTTTCTTGCCTTCTTTTTGCTTTTCCCACAATTTACGTTTGCGAGAAATATCGCCGCCGTAACATTTGGCCGTGACATTCTTGCCCGCGGCTTTGACTTTCGCCCCGGAGATGATCCGTCCATCGGAAACCGCTTGCACCCGCACTTCAAAAAGCTGCTGCGGGATCAAATCCTTAAGTTTCCCAACGAGCGCCGAACCCTTTTCATAGGCCCGGTCCTTGCTGACCAAACAGGAAAAAGCATCACAAATTTTGTCGTTGATCATGATGTCCAGCTTGGCGATTTGCGCCGGGAAAAACCCTTTAAACTTATAATCGATCGACCCATAGCCGCGGGTGACGGACTTGATCAGGTCATTAAAATCGACAATAACCTCCGACAAGGGAATGTCAAAAATGACCCGCATGCGGTCAGACACAAATTCACTTTTCACAAAAACTCCGCGCTTGCGTTTGGCCAATTCCATGACCTGGTCCATCGAAACAACGGGTGTTAAAATGGCGACTTCCAGAACCGGTTCTTCCAGCTTGTATTGTTCCGACGAATCCGGAAGCTGGGCTGGGTTCTCGATAAAAAAAGGCTCCCCGCTTTTGGGAAGGCAACGATAACGCACATTTGGCGTGGTCAAAATCAAATTCAAATCATATTCACGCTGCAAACGCTCCTGTACGACTTCCATATGCAACAATCCCAAAAAGCCGCAACGAAACCCATGACCGAAAGAAAGCGAACTTTCCAGCTCATAAACAAAGCTGGGATCATTGAGACGCAATTTCTCGATCGCTTCCCGCAAGGCCATAAAATCCTTGGAATTGACCGGATACACACCACAGAAAACAAGCGGATTGAGTTGACGGTAACCGGGCAAAGGCTCACTCGCCGGACGGGCCAATTCAGTCACCGTGTCCCCGATCTGCACTTCGCGCGGTTCATGAATACTGCAGGTGATATAACCGACTTCCCCCGTCGAAAGTCCTTTCACCTTAACCGGCTCCGGACGAAAAACTCCGACTTCCTCAATATTGAATTCCTTGCCTGTATGCATCATTTTAATGCGCATACCCGGCTTGAGCGAACCATTGACCACACGGACATAAATGATAATGCCTTTATAAATGTCGTATTTCATGTCAAAGATGAAAGCCTGTAGAGGGTCCCCCACTTTCCCGTCGGGTGAAGGAATGTATTCGACAATTTTCTCAAAAAGTTGGTCTATCCCGATACCGGCCTTGGCGGAAATGAACTGAATGTCAGCCTCTTTAAAGCCTAAAGCCTCGATAAGTTCGTTCTTGGCATGATTAAGATCGATGTTGACAATGTCAATTTTGTTGACGACAGGAAGAATTTCCAGATTGTTGTCGATAGCCAGATAATAATTCGCGACCGTTTGCGATTCGACCCCTTGCGAGGCGTCAACGACGAGCAATGCGCCTTCACAGGCGCGCAGGGATTTTTCCACTTCATAAGAAAAATCGACATGCCCGGGAGTGTCAATCAAATTAAAGACGTATATTTTTCCATCCTTGGCCTTGTAATCGATGCGCACAGCCGAGGCCTTGATGGTGATGCCGCGTTCACGCTCGATGTCCATATCGTCGAGCAATTGATTATGGAACTTGCGTTCGTCAATGGCCCCGGTAAAAAGCAAGAGGCGGTCAGCCAAGGTGGATTTACCGTGATCAATGTGGGCGATGATTGAGAAATTTCTGACGAGAGACTGGTCCATATTATCGATAGCTCATTTCATGTATTTTAAAATTTTTTCTGCGGTTTGTTCCGCGGTTAACCCGGAGGAATCAATCATGATCGCATCGTCAGCTTTTTTTAAAGGCCCGACTTTCCGGGTCAAATCCTTCTGGTCGCGCTCATTCAACTCTTTTTGCAATTTCTGCGGATCGACGTCTTGTCCTTTTTCCTGCAACTCTCGGATTCTTCTTTGCGCCCGTTCGTGGGCGTCCGCATCCAAATAAAACTTTTTTGTCGCTGCAGGAAAGACCACCGTGCCAATGTCGCGGCCCTCGGCGACGACACTGTGTTTTTGTCCAATTTCTCTCTGCCACGTGACCATGATCTCCCGCACCTCAGGCGCGCGGGCAATATAAAAAGTCTTATTGGTCACGTCTCCAGCCCGGATCTCCTCGGAAACATCTTCGCCGTCCAAAAAAATATTCAAGCCTTCCCCGACGGGTTTTAATTCAATTTTTGTTTCGGCCGCGAGATCGCCTAAGGCCTGACCATCTTCCAGGTTGACTTTCTTTCTAAGGGCTTTCAACGTCATAGCCCGATACATCGCTCCGGTGTCTAAATAAGAAATGCCCAGCCGTTTGGCCAGAATTTTGGCCACGGTGCTTTTCCCGGCACCCGCAGGTCCATCGATCGCAATCACAATGGCCGGTTTAATTGAGGCTGTCACGTTTGGTTTTGGCATTTTTAAACAGATTTAAAAGCGTTTTTTGATCGTCGGTACTGACCGCCTTGCGGATCAGAGAAAGATTTTTAACCACCTCATCAATGGCCTTGATAAGGTTTTTTTTATTGCTGACCGAAATATCGGTCCACATCTGATTTGACGAACCCGCGATCCGTGTTGTGTCCTTGAGTCCTTGCGCCGCATACGCCAAAAATTCCTGCGGAATGGTTTCCATCAGGCCGTAGGCGATGACATGCGGCAAATGACTGACATAGCCGAGAATTTTGTCATGTTCATCAGGCGCCATAAATTTCACATGCGATCCGACTTTTGCCCACAGGAGCTTGACGCGTTCTTTGGCGATGCGATGGGTCGTATCCGTCGGAGTCATGACGCAAGTGGCGTTCTGAAAAAGTTCGGCGCTGGCGTGCTGCACCCCGGCTTTCTCAGAACCGGCCAAAGGATGAGAACCGACAAAAAAAACATTCTGCGGTAAATATTTTTGTGCGGCCGCCACAATCAACTGCTTAGAACTGCCCACGTCGGTGACAATGCAGCCCCGCCGCAAATGCGGACCGATCGAAGACAACATTCCGGTAATAATTCCAACCGGGACCGCCAAAACCACCAGATCGGCGTTCGCCACGGCCTTACTCACGTCGTGATAACCTTGATCAATAATCCCTTCCTTGAGAGCCGTCGATAAAGTTTGCTGGCTTTGTGAAACACCGACAATTTCTTTGGCCAGTTTGTTTTGCCGGAGCGCTTTGGCCAATGACCCGCCAATCAAACCTATTCCAATAATGGTGACTTTACGAAAAAGCGTAGGACGCAAGGTAACAATCATAGATTCGCTCTCTTAATTTTTAACGGCCATGTCATGCCCACGCAAAGAATTGCTGGTTGACAAAATTTCATGCCGCCTTGATTTTTAAATTTGACGGGCCACCGCATTGGCGACCAAACGTAATTCGCCCATCAACGCATCAAATTTCTCCGGCAATAACGACTGCGCACCGTCGGAAAGAGCTTGCTCCGGATTTCCGTGCACTTCGATCATAAGCCCGTCGGCCCCGGCAGCCACCCCGGCTTTCGCAGCGGCTCCGACAAAATTCCAATACCCCGTTCCATGGCTGGGATCGACCATCATGGGAAGATGAGTCAATTCTTTGACAACAGCCACCGCATTGATATCCAGCGTATTGCGTGTGGCCGTTTCGTATGTCCGAATTCCGCGTTCGCATAAAATAACATCAAAATTTCCTTTAGAAAGAATGTACTCCGCGGACATGAGCAATTCCTTGATCGTGGCGCTCAAACCGCGTTTAAGCATAACAGGTTTTTTAGTCATTCCGACTTCTTTAAGAAGCGTGAAATTTTGCATGTTGCGCGCACCAATCTGATAGATATCCGCATACTTGCCGATTAACCCGACATCGCGGGCATCCATGACCTCGGTTATGGTTGCTAAGCCGGTTTCATCTCCCACAGCCTGCAAATATTTCAAACCCTCTTCACCGAGACCCTGAAAATCATAAGGCGATGTTCTCGGCTTGAATGCTCCGCCCCGTAAAACCGTTGCGCCGGACTTCTTCACGTCCCGGGCGACCTGCAAAAGCGATGTATGATTCTCAACCGAACACGGACCCGCCATGACAATGACCTTTTTCCCGCCGATAACAATGTCCTTTTTAAGTTTGATAAGGGAATTTTCCTTTTTAAATTCGCGCGACACCAATTTATAGGGTGCTAAAACGGGAATGACACTTTCGACACCGGGAAAAACTTCCAGTGGTGTGACACGCAGGACATCTTCCGGTCCGATAAAACCAATGACCGTACGCTCAACGCCACGCGAAACATGCGCTTTGAGTCCGAGGGATTCGGTCTTTTTAATCAGATGCTGTAATTGTTCTTCCGTCGCGTCCGGCCTTAAAATAACGATCATGATTCCTCCTTTAATTTTTTCCTAATCCAAAACAATTTTTAAAACACGCAAGAATTCCAAATTTTCTTCCGGGGATCCCACAGAAACGCGGATATAATTTGTCATCCCCCAAAACGCCATATCGCGAACAATCACACCCCGCACCAAGAGGCGGGTCGCAACTTGAGTGGAATCCTTCTTTACATCAATAAGAATAAAATTGGTCGCCGTCTCAACATAACGCAAACCTATTTTCGCCAAGGCCCGATAAAGTTTTTTCCGTTCGCTGGCCACTTCGCGGCCGATGCGCCGGTAATATTTCTGATCGTTTAAGCAGGCCAACGCCGCGGCTTGGGCGATCGAATTGGCGTTAAACGGTTCACGCAGACGGTTTAAAATATCAATGATTTGAGGATCCGCAATCCCATAACCCAAACGCAGTCCGGCCAGACCGTATATTTTTGAAAACGTCCGTGTGACGATGATGTTCTTGTGCGTTTTCATTAATTGCAATGTATTGGGATATGTCTTGTCATGGACGAATTCAAAATACGCTTCATCGATAAAGACCAAAATATCGGGCCGCAGGCCGCTTAAGAAACCGGCCAATTCCGTTTCATTGACAAAGGTTCCCGCCGGATTATCCGGGTTGCCGATAAAAATAATTTTCGTTTTGGACGTGACCGCGTCTCGCATCCCGTTTAAATCGTAACGAAAATTATTCAGCGCAACGGCTTTTATGACCGCTCCTTCCAGGCGCGCGGCAATTTCATAAATGAGAAAAGAGGGCTTGGCGATAATCACTTCATCGCTATCGTTGACGAAAGCGCGAATGGCCATCACAATGATTTCATCGGAACCATTGCCGAAAATCAAATGATCACCCTCGACCGACAGATGTTTCGCCAAAGCTTGGCGCAAATAAAAACATCCGCCGTCAGGATAACGGTTGACGGTCTTAGCTTCCTTGATCATAGCTTTTAACACCGCCGGGGAAGGGCCGTAAGGATTTTCATTGGAGGCGAGCTTGGTGACTTTTTTGAGCTTCAGTTCACGCTTGACTTCCTCGATCGGTTTGCCGGGACGGTAAGGCTCAATTTCAAAAATTCTTTGTTTTGCAATAGGCTTCATTATTTATTCGCTAACCGGATAAGACCCTAAAATTTTTAAATACTTGCACATGTTTTCAAGTTGAAGAAGGGCGCGCCGGACTTTGGGGTCCTGTTCATGACCTTCGAAATCTACAAAGAAATAATAATCCCACGCCTTTTTCTTCGACGGTCGGGACTCGATTTTGGTAAGATTGATATGCGCCTTGTAAAAAGGTTCCAGCATTTTATAAAGCGCCCCGGCCTTGTCCTTAATGGAAAACATGATGGATGTCCGATCTTGGCCCGTCGGTGCGGCGCTCTGTGGACCGATCACTAAAAACCGCGTCGTATTATGCGCCAAATCATGGATCCCCGAGGCCACGGCCTGCAATCCATTATTGGCTCCCGCTTTTCTCGAAGCGATCGCCGCAGCATATTTTTCTTGAGAAGCCATTTGGGCCGCTTCCGTCGTCGAAGAAACAACAACTTTCTTAACGGAAGGTAAATTTTTGGCCAGCCAATAGCGGCATTGTTCAAAAACCTGCCAATTCGAATAGACTTTCCTAATATTATTCTTGGCAAATTTAGAAAGAAGGTTGTGGCTTATTTCCATTAACTCCTGCCGACAAATCTTTAAATCCGAATCCACAAGTTCATCAAACGTCCACGTCACCGCCCCTTCAGTTGAATTCTCGACGGGTACGACACCGTAATCGGCGGCTTCGCCCTCGACAGCTTGAAACACTTCCGCTATGGACCGGCAAGACTGATACAAACTTTGTTGCCCAAATATTCTATATGCGGCATCAAAAGTATAAGCCCCGTCCTCTCCGAGGGCCGCAATGGTTTGAGGTTTTTCAATAGCCAAAGATGACGACATGATCTCGCGATAAATCGCCTGAATCGCCGAAGCCGACAACCTGCCTTTGCTCAAAGCCTTGACGTGGTCTAAAACTTCCTTTTCGCGGCCCGGAGAATAAATTTCTTTTTTGGCTTTGATTTTTTCTTGGCCAATGGCGAGACTGATGTCAGCCCGCTCATTGAGAAGCGAAACAATTTTACCGTCGATGGCGTCAATTTTTTTGCGGTACTCCTTCAAGCTCATGGCTTTTCCTCGGCAACATTGTCTTCTCGAGAGGCCGCCTCTTCATTAACGATCGCATCGATCCTCGAAGATTTTTCTTCCTGCTGAATGTCGGCACGATAGATACCGTCCATGGCTTCTTTCAGAGCGTCCGGTTCCTCCGGAGGGGTCATTTTTTCTTCTTTCACTTCATGGTCAGAAAGAATTTCTGCAACATTCTCTCTGGCGGCTTTAAGGTGCTCCTCGATTTGTGAAGAAACTTTTTCCGTTTCTGGGGAGACTGAGTCGGCTGCAGGGCTGTCCTCGGCAACCTTGGCTTCCGCTTCATCCAAGGCCAAGCTCGCGGCCAATGCGGATTCTTCCTGGCTCATACCTTCGAGCGGCTGAGAACTTTCCTGCGAATTCGCTAACAAAAGCGAAACATCCTCCAGCTTAGGCAGATCGCGCAAAGATTTAAGGCCGAAATATTCCAAAAACAATTTGGATGTGCCGTAAAGAAATGGACGTCCGGCCACATCCTTTTTCCCGACGATCTTAATCAAGCCTTTGTTCAAAAGGTGCAGAACCACACCGTCAGAATTGACACCGCGCACAAGTTCGATGTCCCCGCGCGAAACCGGCTGTTTATAAGCCACAATGGCCAGCGTTTCCAATGACGGACGGGACAATTTTTCCTTGACTTTTGTTTTGAGAAAATTACGGACAAAAGACACATAATGCGAACTGGACAACATCTGATAACCCCCGGCGATTTCGACAATAACCATGCCGCGTTGTTTGGTGTCATATTCTTCGCGTAGATCTTCAATCAGCTTGCGGACATCCACGGCACCCACACCCTCTTCCATCACTTCGGCGATTTGTTCTAAGGCGACCGGTTTTTCGCTGATAAAAAGCAAGGCTTCAATCGCCCCCTTTAAATACTCATTGGCTGATGTGTCCATTAACCGCTCATCCTTTGTTTATAAATTTCATTGAGAAGTTCTTCTACTGAGGCGATGCCGGTTGCGCGCTTCAAGGCTTTGTCGATCATCTCTTGTGCTTCGGGTCGCTTGTACTGCAACTGTAAAAGGACCCCCATGGCTTCTTCCGTCCACGTGGGCAGTGGGGTTGGAGTCTGCGCCGCGGTATGATTACGAATCAGACCGAATTTGCCTACCTTGCCCTCGAGCTTGGCAATGATTTCCTTGGCTTTTTGCGGACCGATTCCCGGCAAGGTCTTCAAATAATTGACGTCAGCCTCGCTGATCGCCCGGGAAATTTCCGAAAACGGTTTGCTCAACGCTTTAACAGCGGCGCGAGGACCGATTCCGGAAACGGTAATGATTTGCAGAAAAAAATCCTTTTCAATCTCATTCAAAAATCCGACGAGGACCGGAACACCGCTGGACTGGCTCATTTGAAAATAATGATACGTCGTAAAAGTGACCTGACCTTTTTCATCTTTTTGTTCGTCCAGACGCTGCAAAATCGGGGCCGGCACAAGGATTTCGTAGGATACACCACCGACATTTAAAACGACGGCATATTCATTTTTCTCCAAAACCTGTCCGCTCATTCTAACGATCATGCACCCTCGGGCTATTTTACCTGAAACATGATTTTAAGCAATGTGTTATCCGATTTTATTCCCCGGTCAATACCGTTCCAGATGCGCATACCCCAGCGCCAAGGCCAAAGCATCACTGGCGTCTAAGGTGATCTTTTCGGGATTAAATTTGAGAATATGCGCGACAACCGCCCGCGTCTGTTCCTTTGAAGCACTGCCGTTGCCGACTAAGGCTTTACGGATCCTCTTGACGCTTTCTTCGACTAACCTGATTCCGCGATCATGACAAACCAGACAAATCACCCCTCGCGCGTGTCCTAAAATACAGGCGGTGGTGGGATGTTTGTAATGGGCATAAAGTTTTTCCAGGACCATGACCTTGGGAGAATGTTCCCGGACAATAGCATCAAGATGCTTATAAATTTTACCGATCTTCTCGGGAAGTAAAGAACTGGCCGCTGGCTCAATAGTCCCCGTTTCTAACAATTGGACGGTACGTTTTGACTTGTCACCCACTTCAATCACACCGTATCCGGTCGCCTTCAAACCCGGGTCAACACCCAGTATCCTCATTTTTATTCTTCCGTCGCTTTTTCCATTTCGTCTTCGGGGATATCAAAATTCGCGTGCACCTGCTGAATGTCCTCGTGTTCTTCCAAGGCTTCCATGAGGCCCAACATTTGTTTGGCATCCGCCCCGGTCGTTTTCACATAAGCATTAGGGACCTTGGTCAACTCCGCGGTATCGATGGGAATATTTTTAGCAGTGACCGCGGCCTTGACGGCTTCGAGACTGGCCGGCTCACAGGTGATTTCAAAATAACTGCCTTCCGTCTTAATATCGTCCGCACCGGCTTCCAGCGCAATATCCATCAGCTGATCTTCGGTGGTCTTGCCTTTTTCGATAGAAATAAAACCTTTGGAGGCAAACATCCAGGCCGTGCTTCCGGCCCCAGCCAGACTGCCATTTTTTTTGGAAAGAATATTACGGACTTCCGCCGTGGTACGGTTTTTGTTGTCGGTCAGGCCCTCAATTAACATAGCAACTCCGCCTGGGCCATACGCATCAAACGTCACATCTTCATAAACAATGCCGGGAAGTTCACCGGTCCCTTTTTTAATGGCATTCTCGACGTTAACGTTTGGCATATTCAAAAATCGTGCACGGGCCACAGCCGTCCGTAGACGCGGATTGGTATTCATATCCCCGCCGCTGGCTCTCGCTGCCGCGGTAATTTCTCTGGTGACCTTGGTAAAAGCCGCGCCGCGCTTGGCGTCCGTTGCCGCTTTTTTGTGTTTAATACTAGCCCACTTTGAATGACCTGACATTTACATCCTCCCTAGTGCTGTTGCATTAATTTTAAAAACTTCCTGTTGGAATGCTCACTGCTTGTGTTTAAATAAATCAACAGGCCAATAAGCCGAGTTATGTTTCCCGATCGTTTTAGGGCGGGAATGATGGTTATTCAACTCACTCGGAAGGTCACCCTTCCGACTCTTGCAGCCTACCCGAAGCTGATGACGGAGCGGGTCACTCCCTAGTCCCTTGCGGGATCGCTTCCTATTTGGCCTTACTCCCTGCAGAGATTGCTCGTTTCATTCCCCACTCAAGGGGCTCGTCTCTGTAGCTCTGATCCTCCTCATCGGTTTCCCGACGAGTGTCCAGAATTATCTGGATGCATTACCCTGCGGAGCCCGGACTTTCCTCCCCGAAGATGGGCTTCGAGGCAACCACCTTGGCCTGCTGAATTCTTGTTTTGACAATGGCCTGCTTAGCCAGACGATCGGCTTCCACATTTTTTTCCCGCGGGATGGCCATGATCTCAACGGATTTTATCTTTTTTGAAATCTGCCGGATCCGCTCGACAAGCTCGGACAACATTTCGTTTTTGACTTTATAAGTTCCCAGGAGCTGAAAATAAACCAGCTCACTATCGGTATTGAGAAAGACTTTTTCTGCACCCCGACGGACCGCTTCCTCAAGGGCCGCGATGACGGCTTTGTATTCGGCAACATTGTTTGTCGCGTGGCCGATCCCTTGGGAAATTTCTAAAACTGTTTGGCCACCTTCCTTGATCACCACACCTATACCGGCCGGTCCCGGATTTCCGCTCGCCCCACCGTCCGTAAAAATATACAAAACTTTTCCACTCATCTAAAGGTCTTCTTCAAGATAAATGATCCGCGCGCACGTTTCGCAAAAAACCAGTTCCTTGCTCATCTTGATCTGGTTGGCGACTTGCGCCGGAACATTCATATAACAACCCACACAAACCCCTTTGCGGACCGCAACGATAGCCAGACCGTCGGTATGTTGCAAAACTCTCTCGTATCGCGCCAGACTGATCTTGGGGACCGCAGGAGCGATCAAGGCGCGCTGGCCATCTAAAATCGCAACCTTGTCTTCCAAAATTTTGACCGAATCTTCAACCACTTTTTTCTCAGCCAAATATTTCTTTTCTTCTTCCGCGACGATAACTTTTTCTTTATCGATTTCACTCTTGGCCAGATCTAAAGCATCGTAAGAAAAAAGCAGTTTTTCTTCGACCTGGCCTTTGTCGGCCTTGATATTCTCAATCTCCGCCAGCTTGGCCGTATATTCCCGATTGGTTTTTAAAAGCGACAGTTGCGCGTTGGCTTTGGCTATAGCATCATCCTGTCCTTTTAAATCCCCTTCCAATGTCTTGTGGGTAACTTGTAAAGTTTTGTACTGTTCTTCATGCGTTTTAAGCTTGGCTTTTTTATTTTCAAAATCTTGTTTAAGGTTGGCCAGATAATCCGGCTTTTCGCGCAATTCTCTTTTTAAGGCGTAAATATCACCGTCGAGCTTTTGAAGTTCAATTAACTTTTTGATTTGGTCCTTGATAGAAAGCGTTTCAATCACTGGCTCGACCCTTCTTTGAAATCACATTATCAAATTATAAACATGGACCCAGGTGGACTTGAACCACCGACCTCTGCCATGTGAGGGCAGCGCTCTAACCAACTGAGCTATGAGTCCCTAAATATTACCCACAATATTATCGCGAAGTCCTATGGACTGAGCTATGAGTCCCTCAATATTACCCACAATATTATCGCGAAGTCCTGTAAAATTGTTTTGACTGGGCCCACCTGGACTCGAACCAGGGACCAAGGGATTATGAGTCCCCTGCTCTAACCGACTGAGCTATAGGCCCTAAAAAAAACTCAAACCGATTGAGCCAAGCAACCAAAAATTTATAAAAAAATGCCCAAAGATGATTGTTTACAATATCACAAGAGGTAGGAAGTTTCAATAACTTTTGGGGAGCAATGGAGATAAAGAACACGTAAATTAACGCGACGTGCAAGTTTTACTGATTTGCCAAGTCCTTTTTAGGCGAATAGCGCCATAGAGGCGCAAAACAAATGAGCCTCAAAAGGACTTGTCGAATCAGTAAGCATCACGTGTAACGATAGATAACTTACACGCGGCGTTAAATTATGCTATTCCACAATTTTCATAACGGCCGTAGCGGTTGGTTTAAGCCCTTTAAAATTGAGCTGATAAATCCCGCGAATCTCGACGTTCTGGGCCCTTTTATATCCTTCGCCCGTAAAATCAATTGTCAAAGCTTCATTCGACCTGAGGATCAATTTATCGCCAACCATGGTCCGCTTACCCCTTATTGTCGATGAAGCAGATTGATTTCTTGCTTGTCGGCTTTGCGCGCGGGCCGCAGCCCGCATTTCCCGTTCTCTGCGGCGCTGCTCTCTCACCATTTCCTTTGCCGAAAGCCCCTCGAAAGATTCAGCTTCACCCGCCGTAGCTCCCCATGTAGCGCCATTTAAAGTAAAAAATAAACTTTCCCTTCCCAAACTCTCGACTAAAATATTTTGTTGGGAAATATTGGCTAACACCACTTTAAAACGGATGGGTTCATGGACCTTGAAACTCTCTTGGGCCGGGATGATTAAAAAACGCAGCGGCATAAATTTCTGCTGATAATCGGCCAATTCTTCAGCGCATTGATTCAAAACTGTGGATAAATCGAATTGTCGACGTAAGGGATGCTTAATGATATATCCTGCAAACTGCTTGTTTAAAAGCGGTAGGGGATAATTGAAATAACCCTCGTGCGAATTGTAAGTGTCAGCCTTGAGGGGTTCCACATCTAATTTAAAAGCATACAGTGTCGTCTTGCCTCCGGCGGATGGAATCTGGGTTTCATAATGGATGGTATAAAACCCGTCCTGGTTTTTAGTGAGACTTTTTTCGTCGAAATCAGCAAGTTCCCTGTACTGGGCCTTAGCCATTAAGATTTTATCGTAAATCTTTTGCACCACCTCATTGATCTTATCAAAAGTCTTTTCATCCGTCGTTTCCTCATCAAAGTCGTCCGCATCCTCTAAGACTTGCGCGTTAATCACCGCCGGCTCTTGGGCCGCAGCTTTCCAGTTCGGGGCGAAACACGCCGTCAAAATAAAAAATATAATAATCAAATTTCCCATATACTTAGCAATATAGCATAACTTAAAGCCCTCCACCAGAAAAGGTGCAGGGCTTTAAGTTATGGATTTAAACAAAAGGCGGATTTACGCCGTATTCTCCGCTTCCCTTAATGACATATCAATAAAAGACTTGATGCGTCGGGAACGGCTGGGATGGCGCAACTTACGCAAAGCCTTTGATTCGATTTGGCGGACACGCTCACGCGTGACATTAAATTCGCTGCCCACTTCTTCCAAAGTGCGGCTGGTCCCGTCATAAATTCCAAAACGCAATTCAAGAATTTTACGTTCCCGTTCATCCAGGGTTTGCAACACCGCGCCGATTTCTTCTTTAAGCATGGAATGGAGTGTTGCATTCGCTGGCGAGACAGCTTTTTTATCTTCGATAAAATCCCCGAAGTTTGTATCGCCTTCATCGCCGATAGGTGTTTGCAAAGAGATGGGGACTTGGGAAATCTTTAAAATCTCTTTGACCTTCCCGACGGGAATGCGCATTTGTTTGGCGATTTCTTGGGCCAAAGGTTCGCGGCCGCTTTCCTGGACAAATTGACGGGACACACGGATGATCTTGTTAATCGTTTCCGTCATATGGACAGGAATACGGATCGTCCGGGCTTGGTCGGCTATGGATCGCGTAATGGCCTGTCGAATCCACCAGGTCGCATAGGTTGAAAACTTATAACCGCGCTTGTATTCAAACTTTTCCACGGCGCGGATCAGGCCCATGTTCCCTTCCTGAATCAAGTCTAAGAAGGAAAGACCACGATTGATATATTTTTTGGCAATACTCACCACGAGCCGAAGATTCGCTTCTACAAGAAGTTTTTTGGCTTTGTTGAACTTGGCCTGCCGGATTTTAATAACGCGCAACTGCTCCTTGATCTTGGGGAGAGAATCAGCCAATTCTTTGAGAATCTGCTTTTTTTCCTTGCGCAGTTCCGCCATGTCGGCGATGGCGCGACGTCCCTTGAGGGCATGATCAATTTTTTCCGCTCTCTCGACCCAATCCGTAATTTGAACAATGACTTCCTCATTGAAAGCGGCGGTCAGCTTAAACTCCGCCAACGTCATCGCCGACTGAGTTGTTCCAACACGGCTGGTGCGAACCTTTTTAATAATACGGTTTAAATCCCGGATCAATTTAGGTCGGCGTTCCAGCTCATCTTTAACAACATCTTCGACGTTGACTTCTCCGTTTAAAACGCGATTGATCATTTCTAAAGCCGCTTTGCGGGCATAGGACGTCATGAACAAAGCTTCCGCCAATCTTTGTTCGGCCTCCTCAATGCGTTTAGCCAAGGTGATTTCTTCTTCGCGGGTCAAAAGCGGAATAGAACCCATTTGCTTTAAATACATTTTAACCGGATCATCGAGAGGAATAAACTTATCGGCGTAATCGACTTCTTCACGCACGGGTTCCTCAACCTGACGGGACGCCGGTTCGTCTTCGGATTCTGCATCGTCTTCAGCGGCTGGGGTCGCTCCTTCTTCAAAATCGTCATCGCTTTCTAAGACCTTGATGTTTTTTCCGTCTAGAATCTCAAACACCTTGTCGATCTCTTCCGACGATTCGATCTTCTCTGAAAGCGTTTCATTGACCTCATCATAGGTCAAGAAACCCTTCTTCTTGCCGAGGGCAATGAGCTTATCAATATCAGCTTTTAATTCCTTGCTCTGCATTTATGTCCCCTTAATTATTTGGTTAAAAGCATAAGTAAGTTCTTCAAGGGTCTTGTGGTCGCCGCTGCTACGGGCTATTTCCATCTGACGGATAATTTCCTGTCTTTGGTTTTTAAAATTTTCCTGTCTAAGCCGCTGGGTGCAATCACGATACATTTTGTGTTTGTCCCCGGCGAAAACTTCTTCAGATGCCACAATCCCAGAAATCGTATCAAGGATCACTTGGTCTTCAAAACAACTCATTAAAGCCGGCGCCGTCGATTCCTGCCCGCTGTCAAACCGTTCAAAAATCTTAGACACAATATCACGAACATGCGGATTTTGCAAATCCGTTAACGTAATATCCCGGCGGCTCAAAGAAACAAAATCGCTTTCCTCGAGCATGAGCCGCAATAGATTACGCTCCACCGGGCGGATCGGCTCAACCGTCCTTTTTGCCGGCGACGGGGTTAAATGTGGCCGCACGTTAACCGGCTTTATTTTCTTCATTTCCAGCGACAAAGCATCCGGCTCAATCTTTAAGACCTGGGCCAGGCGCTTGAGATATTCCGACTGAACGATAGCGTTATCAAATTTGGCGATGGTCGTCAGCATCTCAGCCGCGATTTTAGCATTGCCCTCAATCGTTCCTGCAGAATATTGCCGCATCAAAAAATTAATTTTAAATTCAAATAACGATTGTGCTTCTTCAATACATTTAACAAAAGCTTCTTGCCCTGATTTTCTTACGAAAGAATCCGGATCGTCGCCGGTGGGCAATGCCGCGATCCGAACCGACATTCCTTCTTCAACCAAAAGATCCAAACTTCTTATCATCGCGGTCTGACCTGCGGGATCGGCGTCAAAAAGCATAACAATATTTTTTGTGTACCGGCGAATCAACCTAACCTGGTCGACCGTCAAGGCTGTTCCCAACGAAGCTACAATATTTTCTACTCCGGCGGCAAAGGGAATAATAAAATCCATGTATCCCTCAACGACAATGGCCCTGTCTTGACGCCGGATAGCGTCCTTCGCCCAATTTAAGCCGTAAAGGAAATTTCCTTTCGTATAAAGCGGCGTCTCGGGAGAATTAATGTATTTCGCAGGATTTTCGTTGTCTAAAGAACGGGCACCAAAAGCTACCGCTTCGCCCCGGGCACTAAAAATTGGAAACATCACCCGCTGTCGAAAGCGGTCATAATGACCGGCATTTTTCGCGATGACCAGCCCAGCCTTTTCCAAAAAAGCGGCGCTAAAATTCTGTTCCCGCAAATATTTAAACAAGCCGTCCCATTCATCCAGAGCCAGGCCCAGCTGGAATTTTATGACCATGTCCAGACTTAAACCGCGGCCTTTAAGATAATCCCGGGCGCTTTTCGCGAAATCACTTTTGTCAGAGATCAGATTATGGTGATAATGCTTTGCTGAAAATTCATTAACGTTTAAAATTTGCTGGCGCAGTTCATTGGCCGGATTGTTGTGCGCCTCTGAGCTGGGAATCTCGACTCCGGTTTTTTGCGCCAAAAATTTCAACGCTTCCGGGAAATCCATCTTTTCTTGCTTCATCACGAAGGTGACGACGTTGCCGCCGACTCCGCAACCAAAGCAATGGAAAATTTGTTTGTCCGCGTTCACCACAAACGACGGAGTCTTCTCATGATGAAAGGGACACGGGGCCTTAAAATTCCTTCCCATTTGCTTAAGGGGAATATACTCTGCAATCACATCGACAATATTCGCCCGGTCCAAAACCTGAGAAATAATTTCCTGCGGTATCAACCCCATGAACGGAACCTCATCGTGAATCTTTTAAAAATTTTTCCTATTTTTTCTTTGCGTGAGGTTCTTTAATGGTTTTGAAGGCCTTTTCGTTGATCTCTTCCTCAGGAAAGAATTTCTTTAAGACCTTCTGGTAAGTCATTTCATAAACCTTAGGAGAAAGATCGCGCAGATAAAAACCCGTTGCTGACTTTTCCGCAAAAACGCTCAATGTGTCGTTGCCGATTAAGAAAACCATAAAGAACAAAAGTCCGCAAATCAAAAAGGAATGAAAAATTGCTGCCAGAGCACCCATCCACTGACTGAATCCTGATTTGGCATCCACTTTTAAGATCAACAGCCATCCTTCACGAATCAATTTGAAAATCAGGACGGATAACACCCCTATCAAAATAAAACCAAGAATTTCCCCGACCCTTATCGGCAACCCCACGGCATTGCGCATGACTTCAGCAAGCCGGGTATAAAAATGGAGGGCAAAAATCGTCGCAAAAAGCGTGCCGATAATTTTAAAGAGCTCAACGACCACGCCTTGGACCGCTCCTCTAAAAATAGTACCGGCCATGACAATGATCATCAGCAAATCAAGCCAATTAAAACTTGTCAAAATATTTTCAAACATTTCACTTTTCTCTATTTGGAATGTTTAGAGTATAGCATATTTTATACCCCTGTCAAGGAAGCGCTCCCTGCCCGAATTCCTACTTAGAAAATGATTCTCCCCTCGAGTCCTCGACGAGTAAAATTTTTCACCCATTGGGTGAAGGGCTGCTCGTCGATAAACGGTTTCTAAGTAGGAATCAGGGTCCCTGCATCGGCCAGCCTCTAATCTCATATAACCATTTGTTAATAAATAGCTTGCAATTAAGGGGCAAGACCCGAATAATATATTTTCACGACTCCAGCTTGACAATATTCGCCGCGCATGCTATTTTCACCCTATACTCCAGAACAATAAGAATTCAAATCCCTCGCAAGGACTTAAATAACACAAAATGCAGGACTTAATGACCGATTCCAATTCGGAAGAAAAATTAGCGCAAGCCTATCGAGAACTCAATATGCTCTATGAGGTCAGCTCGGCTATGCGCACAACGTTGGAACTTGAGCATATTCTTTATATTATCTTAACAGGCGTTACGTCGCACTCCGGACTCGGATACAATCGGGCCGTTTTGTTCCTTGTCAATCCCAAGGATCAATCTTTAGAATGCGAAATGGTCATCGGGCCGGAATCCGGGGAACATGCCAACAAAATCTGGAGTTATATCGATAATTCCCGGCCCAAACTTGATGACCTGATCCAAGAAGACAAAGTCACTACGACAATTGCCCATTCTTCCCTTTTTAGGCGTCTCAAAGAAATCAAATTTCCCCTCAACACCAACGAAAAACTTTTATTGGTGGATGCTTACCGCCGCAAAACTCCGTGGCATCTTAAACAAGACGACCTCAACCAATACAACCACGATCCTTTTTTGCAAAATTTTCCGACCAGTGAATTCCTGATCATGCCGCTCAGCTCTAAAGGCACCATCAACGGCTTAATTGTTGCCGATAATATTTATACTAAAAAACCTATCACCACCGATGACATCCGGATCTTTTCCATGCTCGCGGGCCAGGCCAGTCTGGCGATCGAAAACTCACGGCTTTATGAAATGACCGTCGAGAAAAGCCACACCGATTCCTTGACCCATCTTTGGAACCACGGTTTTTTTCAAGAAAAACTGAGCCAGGAAATACAGGCGGCACAAAAAAATGACTGGTCCTTAAGCCTCATGATGATCGACATCGATTATTTTAAAAATTTAAACGATATGTACGGCCATCAAAACGGCGATCACATCATCAAAAGCATCGCCCATATTTTGCGCGAATCTTCCCGCGAGAATGATTATCTTTGCCGTTACGGCGGCGAAGAGTTTTCCGTGATTCTACGTCACACCGGCAAAGAGGAAAGCTTTGAAATCGCCGAGCGCATCCGCCAAAAAATTGCCGGCCATCTTTTCCATTTCCCCAGTGTCCCGCACAATATCAGCGTGACCGTCAGCATCGGTTTGGCCACATTCCCGACGGACACCCAAAACAAAGAAGACCTCATCGCCGACGCTGACAAAGCCATGTACATTGCCAAGTTTAGCGGCCGCAACAAAACCTGCCTCACCGAAAAATAAAAGCTTTTTTAAATAACCCTACTGGACTTGGGCGGGAACTTCCTCGTCGGCTGAAAAGGTTTTTTCCTGGTCCTTAAACTTGACCGAGACGAGTTTGGACACCCCCGTTTCCTGCATCGTAATGCCGTAGAGGACATCCGCGCAGGCCATGGTTTTTTTGTTATGGGTGATGACGATGAATTGCGCAATTTTAGCGAAATCTTTTAAAAGATAACCGAACCGTCCCACATTGCTTTCATCAAGCGCAGCATCAATTTCGTCTAAAACGCAAAACGGGCTGGGATTGACCTTAAAAACCCCGAAGATCAGTGCAATGGCGGTCAGTGATTTTTCTCCGCCGGAAAGCAATGAAATATTTTGCAATTTCTTTCCCGGAGGACGGGCAATGATTTCAATCCCTGATTCCAAAACATTTTCCGGATCAAGTAAAACCAATTGCGCTTCCCCGCCGCCAAAAAGCATGCGGTAATAAATACGGAATTCCTCACTGACCTTAGTAAAAGTATCCATAAACATTTGCCGGGTCTGGCGGTTGATCTTGGTGATCGTTTGGTGCAAAGAATCCTTGGCCGTCAAAAGATCGCTTTGCTGTTTGGTCAAAAATTCAAAACGTTCTTTGAGCTGGTCGAATTCTTCGATGGCGACGAGATTGACCGATCCGAAGGAATCACATCGCTTGCGCAAACGGTCTATGGCGATACCCAATTCATTAATATCGATAGCCTGATTCACTTGCACAACTGGGATCGCTTGTTCAACGGGAGGCTGTTCAACGTCCACATCAGAAACGGGGTTTATCACTTCCTGCACATAATGATCAACATCAATTTTGTAGGCCTGCATCAACCGGTCGCGAATAGCTTTTTCTTGGTAAGCGATTTCCTGTTCCTGCATCTGTTCCTGATGAAGCGTGTTTTTAATGGTCTCGATTTGCTGATTGTAAGAATGGATGTTCGCACGAGCACTGTTTAAACGCGCAGACACTTCCTCTTTCTGCCGCTCATGTCCGGACAAAATGCCGGTCAAAGATTCTTTTTCTTTCCTGAGCCCTTCAATCTTCTCTTCCAAAATCCCAATTTCGCTCTGGTATTGTTCTCTTTTTCCGACGAGCTCATGAACTTCGGCGGTAAAACGGTCCAACTCGGTCCGGGCCGCCTGCAAAGATTCCGTAAGCATGGTAACTTTTTCAACGTGTCCGTTTTTTGTCGCTTCCAAGGATGCAATTTCCGTTTCCGCCTGGCCAATCAACTGGCTGATCTGTTCTCGTTCATGCGTCTTGCCGGCGATCGCATCCTGATTTTCTCTGATTTTAATCTGGCAAAGAGAAAGGTCCTGATTGAGTGCATCCAGCTGCGCGATCAGATCATCTTCGGCTATTTTGAAATTCGAAAGGCTGTTCGTGACTTCTTCAAATTCACTCTGGACGATGCTTAATTCATCGCTGAGTTTTTGGGCTTCCCCGCTGACATCATTTTTTTGCGACTGAAAAACGGAAAAACTTTTTTCCTGCTCCTGAATCTCAAAATTATTTTTCTTGACCATAATTTCCTGCTCGGCGAGTTTGGCCATGATCTCAGCTTTTTCCTTGACCTTGATATCAATCTGCACACCGAGTTCGTCAATATGGGCCGAAATCTGCTGGGGATCGAGCTCGATAAATTTCGCTTCGCAAATGACTTCATACAAAGGGCGCCCGTCACTGGCCAAACTGCCGCCCAGAACTTGCGCGCGGACGGGATCCATTTCCAGGACCTCTTTGACTTTACCGATCAAGCCGCTGTGGTGTTCCATGGGCTTGCTGGTCGTAATGATATGGCCTTCAATAATCGGGTCGGGAATGCCTTGATATTGAACAGAAAGTTTTTCAATAAATTCTTTTTGCGATTTAAGGAACAGCCGCTTTTTTTCGAGTTCATCGATATGCTCATCTACAGCTTTCCAATCGTTTTGAATCTGTTCAAGGATTTGCTGGTTCTTTAAAAGCTGAGCATTCAGCTCTTCAAGATGCTGGGACGAAAAAACAAGCTGCTTGGAAATCGACTGGAGTTTCAATTCTATCTGTTGTTTTTCACCAAAAACTTTTGTATTCTCAATTTCCAAACGCCGCTTGCGCGCCAAACATCCCTGCACTTCTTTCATAATATCGGTTAGCTTATTTTTCACATGGACCTGGTTCGACGTCACGGCCAGAATTTTTTCTTCCTCAAATTTAACAATGTCCTGAGAGGCGCTAACGGCCTGAGCGAGGGTAGCCAGTTCAATCCGGCGGGCCTCACAAATTTCGCGGGTCTTTTCAACAACGTCATCTAACGTCGCTAAAACCTGCGACGCTTCCTTGATTTTCTCTTCCTGCTGACGGGCACGCTCGGTCAAATGGATCTGATTTTCTTCAAGACGCTTGACCGCTTCCTCAATATGAGCCAGCCGTTCCTCATTAAAACCAATTTGACGATGGTTGATATCGATTTGGCCGTCTAACTTAATTCCGTTGGCATTGACCTGATTGATTTTATCTTCCAACTCTTCTAAAAGATTCGTCTGATGTTCCAGCAAGTCATTAAATCCGTTGACTTCCTGGCTCAACGCGATTTCTTTGTTTTTAAATTCTTCCAGGCGAAAAAGGATTTGCTGGCGCTGTTGCGAGGCCATGCTCAATTGCACCCGGGCCAATTGCACTTCTAAATCTTTCAGACGGACATATTCTTCCTTATATTTGCGGGCCTTGCTGGCCTGGCGTTCCAAGGAAGAAATCTGACGTTTGACCTCGACGACAATATCATTGATGCGCAAAAGATTCTGGTCGGTATCCGCCAATTTGCTTAAGGCTTCCTTACGTTTGGCTTTATATTTGGTGATCCCAGAGGCTTCATCGAGAATCATCCGGCGTTCTTCGGGACGGGCGCTGACGACAAGATCAACCTTTCCCTGCTGGACGAGCGAGTACGCCTCGGCCCCCACCCCCGTGCCCATAAAGAGCTCATTGATATCTTTTAAACGGACCGGTGTTCGGTTCATCAGATATTCACTTTCACCAGAACGGAAAAGGCGGCGCGTGACCGTGACTTCATTATAATCGATGGGTAGGATGCGGGTTTCGTTGGAAAAAGTGACGCTGACTTCAGCAAATCCCAGGCCGTGCTTTTTATCGGTCCCGCTGAAAATAACATCTTCCATGGCTGAGCCGCGCAATTCCTTGACACTTTGCTCGCCTAAGACCCAACGGATAGCGTCGAAAACATTGCTCTTGCCGCAGCCATTGGGCCCGACGACGGCGGTGATGCCGGGCTCAAAATTCAAAGTCGTTTTATCAGCGAAGGATTTAAAACCAAAAATTTCTAGTCGTTTAAAATACACGGCGGCCCCATTTTCTTTTGTCGAGGATTTCCCAAAGTATGATTGCTTTTATTCCTAAAACTTTGCCGGATTGTTCTAAGCGATTGAGTTGATCGGAACTGGTCTCACGGATTTCAGCATGTGAAGCATTTGATTATTTACAGAGGTACTTTAGTTAATGCCTTTTCCTTTGTCAATATGATTTTCGAGTATTGTTGGGCTGTGGTTTTAATCGAGTAGGAGGTAGATGATTATTTCATCTCCCGACCTCTCACACCACCGTACGTACCGTTCGGTATACGGCGGTTCATCAAAATTAATGAGACAGTGAAAGTCGTTTGGTCAAACTTATAAAACCCATTTTGTCAAA
>JANPFV010000099.1:0-54198 GCA_031423615.1 Candidatus Omnitrophota bacterium | reverse complement strand
TAAATCTTTTTTCCATGTTCGCTAAAAACAATAACATCAAAAAAATACCAAGGTCTTTTATGGCCTTTTTATCCGATTCCCTCGTGGGATTCGTTTAGCGATGCTAATTTTTGTCATCAAAAATGTCTAAAGTCGAGTACTAATAATTAAAAAATGCTTGTCCAGTTAAATTCTAAAAAGCCCCTATAATCCTCCTGTAGGCATTCCTAGCAACCTTTCTCCTGTCCTTTAAACATATCCGAGGGAGGATTAAAAGAAGATTAAAAAAACCATTATTTTTTAATAAAAAAAGGGCCGACAAGGTCAACCTTGGTATAAGGTAGAACAGGCCGAATGTGCAATTGACTTTCCAGTTTATAATCAAGGCTGTCTTTTTTTAATTCAAACATGATTAATTTATAAGCTTCCCCATAATCCTGCTTAAAATCAAAACTCTGATCGTTAAGTTGTAATCGAATATCAGCCAGACCTTTAACGAAAAAGATATAATCACCTTTCAAAGCTTCAATGGGACGGGAATCCACAAGCGACCCATCCCCCGCGAAGATAGCGCGGGGCTTCAGACTCGCTACGCCATACGTTTTCTTTAAATATCGCAAATCCACAAATTGCTGACTGGCCATATCATAAAACGCATTGGCATTGACCAATTCATCCTTTGAACTAAAAACCCGCTGTGGTCGGACATTATCTAAAGAGACAATAATTTCGCCCTTTTCCAATTCCGGCAAAAACATCGTTAAAATATACGCCGTATAAACCGGCCAGGACGTTTCAAATCCGAAACGTCCGTCTATCAACGGCTGATTTCCCGACAAGGCCGAAAGATAAACGGGTCTATCATGAGGCGCGGATAAAAACTTGCGCAATTCTCTCGCCCTCTCGACGCCTTTTTTACGTTCCACCGTGTCCAAACCATGAAATTTCAACGTGGCCTCAACCCCGCGCGGCATGTTAACCACATTACTAAAATTGATCACCGTTACACAGCCCATCAACACCGCAAGGATTTTGAAATTCTCGCGGTAAGAAAAAAGCAAAAAAATAATAGCGAGGATAAATAAAAAACTTTCAATATAAACGTAATAAAAAGTAAAATACAGCATACTGGGAAAGACGGCATCCGCCGGCATGAAATAGGAAAAGACCGCCATGTGGGGCATCAATAAAGTCTTTGCCAAGATTATAAAAATGACAGCCCCGGCAAAAGAATATTCCTGCGAGATCTTTCTGCTTTTCCCGGCAAAATAAACAAGCGTGCCAAACGATAAGAAAGAGGCCGCCCCGGTCACGCTCATTTCCCAATAGCCAAAATTCCGCTGTATAAAAAACCACCATGACCGCCCGATATCTTTCATTGTCGAGAAATGAAAGAAATATTTGGCATAATTTCCCCAATAACTCTGATGCCAGGTATTGTGATTATCAAACGGCTGGGAATAAAAATAAAATAAAATTCCTAGACTGATGACAATAACGAATGAAACGGTAGTATATTTTAATAATCGCGGGCTTAAAACAACTTCCCGGCCCTGAAAAAACCATAAATAAACCGCCACAAGCGGTAACACAAATACCGACGATTCATCCGTATAAAACCCAGCGATAAGAATCGAAAAAAATAAAATAAGCCGGGAAGTTTTAGCCCGGTCAAACCGCTGTGGTTGAGCGATGATAAGATTAAGGCCAGACAAGAAAAAAGTGACCACCAGAATTTTGGCCAAGCGGAAAGGGAAAAACAATGTGGCTAGGGCGGCCCCGGCATTAAGGGCCATCAGAGCGGCGATCCACCCTAAAAAAACACAGCCGGATAATCTGCGGACCAAAAGCCCCACCAAAAAAACATTCAAACCATGAAGGAAAATTAAAAAATAGTCCCGGAAATAATCGGCACCCCAGAATTGGCCTATTTTGAAGGCGACCATTTCCACCAAATTCGAGACTTGCCGCGGCCGAAAAGCTCCGACGGTAAAACGGCTCACAAAAGGCTTTTTAAAATCCTCGATCGTAAATCCCGTATGCAAGGTGAGCTTTTCTACCCCATCCATGCTCCAGAAAAAACGGTACGCCGGCATTTCATCCTGCAGCCATTGGATAGGACGCGTGTTGGCATAAACAAAAAAAAGCAGATTGATGACAAGGCAAAAAAGAATAAACGGATGATACTTTTTCATGGAGTGAGTTTGCCGTTAATCCGCAGCCAATCCCGCGCCAATTTTTCCGCAATCACGTCCTGAACGACAGGATTTTGAAAATAGCGCGTATGCGAAACACCAAACCCGCCCGTATTCACTTCGCGGTCAACCGTGACAGCCTTGTCATACGCCTCATTAAGGTTCTTCAAGGGATAAGCGATGGGATCATCAAGGTCAAAAATGTTCATCCATTGTCCCGCGGCCTCTTCCAGATGGACCGGACTTTTAAAAAGTTCAATGCCATATTGGAGCGCAAACAAAGCGAGCGGCGAACCCAAGGTAAAAAAATTGCTGAAAAGAAATTGGTCATGAAATGTTCCGCCGGCTTTTAACCGGTCATAAACAAAATCCGACGAGATCACCGTGCCCAAGCTGTGAGAAATAATCGTCAAATGCTGTTTCTCACCAGCTTCCCTCTCTTCGCCCCGCAAGGAATTGATGGCGTCAAGCAAACGCTGTTGGATCTGAGGATAGGCTTCATTATTTTTGTAGCCAATAACGTCGCTGATAGCTTCGGCCGCAAAATCCGTGCGCAGGCGAAGAATCCAATTGGTCGCAAAAGCAAAGACCTTCGACAAAATTTCCCGCAAGCCTTTATTCTTGTGTTGAATAAAACCTTTTTTCAAAAGAACAGCGAGCTTTTCTTGATTCGCCGCCAGAACGTCATCCCAAATAACTTCACGGATGATCAGATTGTCTTTTGGTTCTACCCTCATCGGTAAGGTTTTTTGCAGATGAAAACTGAATTTTTCCGTCAAACCAGCAATAAGCGGCTGGGCATAACCCGGCTGAGGTGTACCGATCCCATGAACAATAATAACGTTAATAGTCTTTAGTGAAGCCATGCTGATCTGGCCCCCTCCTTTAGACGGCCAAACCTTTTAATTGTCCTCAGCAGCAAAAAAATAAGCCACTGGAATAAGAATATAAATGGCAATGGCAATTTTTGTACTGAGAAGAGCGATAAAAATAGCGGCCAGATACGCCGCCGGACCCAACACATAATAGAGCGGTTTGGCCTTTCGTTTTTGGCCGGATTCGATCAAGGCCGGCCCTGAAAATATATATATTTTCATGAAGACAAAGGTCAGGGCCGCGGCAAACATTTCCGCTCCATACAAAATGACCGCCACCGGTTCTTCCGGATAACTGCCGATAAAGGCCGTCGGAAAAGGGATAAAGGTAAGGAACATGAGAAACAAACTGTTCAGCCAAAAAAGCCCGCGGTCCGATCGTTTGAGATGATGAAACAACTGGTGATGATTGATCCAGTAAATACTGACGTAAATAAAACTCACGATAAAACTGACAAACTTAGGAAGCAGTTCAAAAAGACCATGACGCAGTTGCTGGGACATATCCGGGCCATGGACTTCCGGGACGCGCAATTCCAGCACCAGCAAGGTGATGACAATGGCAAAAACCCCGTCGCTAAAAGCTTCCAGGCGGTTGACGCCAAAATTTTGGCCGCGCATCAAGTTTTTGAAAAGATAATTCATGCATTAAACCGGCTGAATAAAAAACCGCACACCATTGTAGAAAAGAACCAAAAATCAATATACCACAATTTCGCCTTTCTCCCAATGATTTTACTTTTCCTCTTTGATCACCAGCGCCCAGACATTTTTGGATGTGGCCCTCGCTTTTTTTAATACCCCTTGGGCCCGCAGCTGGGTCGCCGCCCAAAAAACATCGTCATGCCAGGTGAAATGCAAATTGCCGCTGTCGCGCAATTCCTCGCCGTGCCGGTCCCAAATATATTCTTTGACCTTGCTGATCTTGGCTGATCCAGTGAGGCCTTCGAGGGCCTCGACGATCCAAGGGCATAAATCTTTTCGTGTTTTCATATTATTTTTTAAACATTCTTTCTTTTAATGATCCAACCGCTGACAGGTCGGAGAAAATCATAAAATCCAAGAAAATAAGCGGACCAAAGAATTGCGCAATCGGACAAAAAGCGAGGATTGCTTAAGATCCGCGAGCAAAACTTCGCGGCATTCTTTCAAGTCCCTTTCGATTTGTTCATCGACGGATTTGGTCACCGCATGGTCATAATAAACAATGTTGATCTCATAGTTGAGCATGAGACTGCGAATGTCAAAATTCGCTGAGCCTATCGAACAGATTTTCCCGTCACTGGAGTACATTTTGGCATGCATGAATCCTTTTTCATATTGAAAGATTCTTACCCCCGCCTTGAGCAAATCTTCGAAATAAGAAAAAGCGGCCCAGTAAGGCACCGGGTTATCCGGGACGCCCGTCACAAGAATGACCACTTTAATGCCGCGCATGGCGGCCGTTTTTAAGGCCATCAATAGACTTTCATCGGGAATAAAATAGGGCGAGACAATATAAATGTTTTTTTGCGCCATGGTGATAAGGGTAAAATACAGCTGCAAAATAGACGGCCATGGCGAATCAAATCCGGATGTGGTCAATTGCACCGACACTTTTCCATCGGAAGGCTGAGGGTCCGTCAGCAGAGGAAAATATTTCGGATCAAGGATGTCGGCTTTTCCTACCGTGTTATACCAGTCAATCGCAAAAATCGCCTGCAAACCGCTGACGCTTTGGCCTTCTAACCGGACATGGGTATCACGCCAGAAATCATATTTCTTGCCCCCGTCGATATATTCCTGTCCCACATTCATACCGCCGGTATAGCCGATTTTTCCATCGATAGAAGCAATTTTGCGGTGATTGCGATAATTGAGGGTATGCATTTTAAAATTGGCCAGATAATTAAAAAAAGGATAAATCTGGATTTTGTGGTCCCGTAATTCCTGAATGTATTTACGCCCGAGAGTAAATAAGCATCCTGAATAATCGTAAAGGATGCGGATTTCCACACCCTCTTTAGCTTTGGCAATCAAAATGTCTTTCATTTCCTGCCCCAGCTTGTCATGGGAGTACCAAATAAAATATTCCAAATGAATATAGGTTTTAGCGTTCTTCAGGTCTTGTTTAAGGCGGTCAAATTTATCTTTTCCATTATGAAAAATTTCGGTCTTATTGTCCGTGGTCAAAAGAGAATTGGAACTGTGAAACAGCAAGGTCATCAAGTCGTCCTGATAAATGGATGTCTTGTTTTTCATGCGGCTGAGAATTTCTTCTTGTTGGGCAATGAGGGGCCGGAATAAATCGACTAATTCTTTAGCAATGGACTGGGGCAATTTGATTTTGTGGTTATAACTCCTCTTCCAGTTGCGGCCAAAAATAAAATAGAATACCAGCCCCAGACCGGGCATAAGGATAAAAATGGCTATCCACGAAAATGTTTCCGAAGGGGTTCGATTATCGAGCAGGAGGACAACAACAGTAAAGACCAAATACAATTGAAAGAAAAGAATTAGCAAAGGCCCAATAAGCATGTCGTCACTCTAACATTCTTGTTGTTGATAATCAATAAAGAAGGGGCGGATCAAATCCCGCCCCTGGGGTGCTTTTACCGGATTATTTACGACTTAACAACAGCCGCAATCTTTTTTCATTTTATCGGATACTTTTGCAGCTGTACTTTTGACTTTTCCCTTGACCTGATCAACCTGGCCTTCGGTTTTTAACTTGCGATTGCCGGTAAGAGCTCCCGCCGCTTCTTTGATGCGTCCCATAGCTTGGTCCATTTTACCTGCCATTGTGGCCTCCTATTTTAGGGTTTTAGGGATTGATAAATGTCTCTTTACTTCTTTCACGCCGTGTGAATATTTTGCTCTATCATGAGGATTTAAGCTTCCTGATCCGACGAGTCCTTTTGCGGCTCATTCGGTTTGCGCCTCTATGACGCTATTCGCCTCAAAAGGCCTCGTCGAATCAGTAAAACACATTCTGTTTATTCATGAATGATCTCAACACGATCACCCTTATTGAGATTGTCTAAGTCGGAACGATCGTTTACGGTATAAAAACCGGTCGTGCCATTGTCTCCCCGGACAACGATGCGGCTGGTATTTTTGTCAATATTAACAACCTGACCACGGAAGTAAACCCGCGCATCCGAGGTCAATTTGTTGTTATCCTCTAAACGACGCACCGCAACAGCATGAGCGGTGGCCAAGAATTGCGACGGAGAATCAATCGGATTGGGCGTGATTCCGTTTTGAGTGCGGCCGCCCGGATAAATATTATTGTCCGGATTAATGAAGGTGCCGGTGCTGGTCATTCCCGGGCTACCCTTCAGGTTTTGCTCATTGAGAGTTTGATCGTCCTGATAAGATGCGGACCGGGCATCGGCAATACCAGCCGCAAAAAGAACGATAAAACTTAAAACTAAAACTGTACTTTTGTTCATGGGATCCTCCTGTGGTTTACGGTTGTTACTTTAAGGATGCAATCTTGGCATCCTGAATCTGCGGCAAAACTTTTCCAAAAACGACAACCATGTCTTCTTTGGAGCGCAAGGCCACGACCTTGAGATTGGCCTGGTTAAAAGAAATCTTATAACCTGTTTCTTTTAAAATAATCTTTTCTAAATCAGCGTTGGTGTAATGCTGAGGGTCGAATTTCACCATTCTCAAATTACCGGGATCGCGCGTACTGAGCGTCCCGGGGAGATAAATGGTTCCATTGCTAAAATCCACCGCATAGGCAATAATCCCCGGAATAAGAAAAAACAATAATCCCACGCCGTCGAGAATGGCCACGCCCGCATCAATACGTCCAGATTTTTGCCCCTTGCGTTCGGGATACAAAATCGTTCCGCAACCGGCCAGTTGCATGATTAATACGCCGCCAACAATAAAGGTCAAAGGTTTCGGTATTCTTTCAATCATATTCCCTCCCGCAAAAGTTTTAATATTTGATCCTCAACTCTTGTTCTTATTTTACTTGCGCCACATTAAGAGAGGGTTAAACGAAAATTAATTAAAAAGCCCCAGGTCGGGGGACCGCAGGGCTTTTGTATCAGGACACCTACGCCGCGTTCCTTTAAGAGGAAGTTAACGGTGAGAGGCCTGAGGGACAAGACTATTGATTCTTATCAATAGTCTTTTGAATGTTTTTGCCGGTATTTTCCAAATCTTTACCCGCGCCTTTGGTCGTTTCGCAACCGATCAAGGCCATCGTCCAAAAACCGCAAATTAAAAAAACAATTAATTTCTTCATTTCTTGCTCCTCGTGATTATCTGTCTTTTCTTTTAATTAAAAACTCATATTCATGGCCGGATGAACGGGCGGCGTTTCTTCAATCACACCTTTCGAAGACCGGCTGGCCGGCGCCGCATCCATGATTTCCGGCGGTGTGACCTGATTGATACTGTTGTTGATGTACGCACTGACTTTTTCCTTGCTCTCTTGGACCTTGACTTGCTCTTTATTTTGCGACATCCCTCCGCATCCGCCTAAAATAAAGAAAGTCAAAAGGCCGACGCCAATAAGAATAAAATTGGCCACCCAATAGTTAAACCGCGGGCGCTGGGGCGCAGGGATATTCGTAGATGTTAGGGGTGTTACTTTCTCATCGTTCATGACCTTGCTCCTTAAATAGATTTTCTGTTCCCTTCATTATTTATGAAGGCAATATAGGAAAAGAATGATTAAAGCAGGATTAAAAAAGAATTAATTTCAAAAAAAACACCCTCAGTCATCAACCTGAGGGTGCGCAAAAAGCCACGTATGGCAAACTATCTTTCTTTGTTCTTAGAAAAGAAAGGTTTTTTCTTACCGGCATAACCGCGCTTATCGGACCCATAACCTCTTTCGCTTTCGGGTCGACCGCCATGGCGGGATGGGGGATAAGACGATGTAGGACGAAAAGGCGGCTTGGAATAAGGACGTTCAGTTCGTTCGGAGCGATCGCTGTTACCGCTGAAAGACGTCTTGGGCCGTTCCTTTAACTGGTTGGTCAAAGCATCGACTTTACGTTCTAAAAATGTCATTTGTTCTTGTAATTTCTTAAGCAAAAAAATTATTTCGCCATGCGTTTCTTCACTTTCACTCATTATTTTTCCTTTCATTAACGCGATGTGCAATTTTTTCTGATTCGACGATTCCTTTTGAGGCGAATAGCGCCATAGAGGCGCCAAACAAATGAGCCGCAAAAGGACTCGTCGGATCAGAAAGCATCAATCATAACGAAAGAGCAAAACTTGCACACGGCATTCATTAATAAAAAATTATGCACGGCCGCCGCGCAATTGATAAATGGCCGGATCGATCAGTGCGGGATTAGCCAGATCCAAAAACTTATCGAAAAGCTTTTGAATATGGGACGTGGTTTCCACGACACGCCAGTATTTTTGTTCCGGCTTAACATCCAAGCGTTTATAACTGAGATGAATGACTTCTTTATTTCTTTTCGTGTTAAACCGACGGAAATATTTGGCGTAGGAAGGTAAAAGCGCATTCCACTCTCCTACGCTGTCTAAATAATGAATGGCCTTGGCATCATCTGGCTTGACCTGAGGCTTATAAAAAAAATCGAGAATAATGCTGGCATGCACAACAAAGGATTCGAGCAGCGCATTATAAAGATAACGGTCCGTGAGGCCTTGCCGCAGTTTTTCTGTCACCCCGTACAACATCCAGACCTCATAATACAGATGCTCGGCGCTAAAAGCAATAAGTACCTTTGCAGAAGGCCGCGCGCGGCGAATGGGAGCACGGGGTATCACGTCAATCTTTCCTGAGTATCCTGAGATGTAATAGCCGGAGAAAAATAAAATCCCTGACCCGCATCACAACCGTTTTTGGTTAAGAATTCCAACTGGGCCTTGGTCTCAATCCCTTCGCCGGTGACGGAATATCCTAAGCTGTGCGCCATGACGATAATAGCTTTGGCAATCGCGGCCTTATCGGGATTTTCGATAATGTCGTGAGTAAAGGTGCGATCAATTTTTAATTCATCAATGGGAAAAAGTTTTAAACTGTTCAAAGAAGAATACCCTATGCCGAAATCATCAATAGATATCCGGATTCCCATCATGCGAAACTCATTTAACACCGCAATGCTTAAAGAAACGTCCCGCATGGCTATGGATTCTGTAATTTCGACAGCCAGCATTTTTCCCTCGATGCCGCTTTCTCTAAGAATGCCCTTGAGGGCCAAAACAAGGTCTTTTTGTTCAAATTGCTTGGCTGAAAAATTAACGGCCACGGGAACAACCGGGCGCCCTTCGCTACGCCACGTTTTAATCTGTTGGCAAACCGAGGCCACGACCCAGTTGCCGATTTGGGAAATAAGCCCGCTTTCTTCCGCGAGAGGAATAAAATCCGTCGGAGAAACAAAACCCCGGCGAGGATGGTTCCACCGGATCAAAGCTTCCAAGCGAACAATTTTGCGGGTCGCCAGAGACACAATCGGCTGATAATAAACGACGAGCTCCTTTCTTTCAAGGGCATTACGAAGTTCGGTTTCCATTTGTAAAGAAGCCACGGCGTTTTTGTGCATGGTCGAATCAAAAACCTGATAGCGGGCCTTGCCCAAGGCTTTGGCCCGGTACATGGCTGTGTCGGTATCACGCAAATAATCGGCGGGCTGGGTGTAAGAGGGATTGCTTAAAGCCACCCCAATACTGGCCGAAACATAAATTTCCTGACCGTCGATGGAAAACATCGGCTCAAGCTCTTTTAAGATCCTTTCCGCCAAATCGGTGGCGTCGCTCATCTGGTGAATTTCATCCATGAGAATAATAAATTCATCCCCCCCCAAACGGGCCACGGTGTCCATAGTCCGCAGACAACCTTGCAAACGGTGACTGATGGAAATCAAAAGTTCATCACCCTTGGTATGCCCGAGGCTGTCATTGACGTTCTTAAAACGGTCCAAATCGACGAACAATACCGCAAATTTATATTCATGATGGCGGCGGTTACGCTCGATCAAACGTTCCAAACGGTCCAACAATAACGCGCGATTGGGCAAAGCGGTCAACACATCGTGAAAAGCTTCATACTGCAGCCGCTCTTCAGATTTACGCAAAGTGTCCATCATTTCGTTAAAACTCCGGCTCAATTGGCCTATTTCATCATTTGAGAAAACATCAGCCTTGGTAGTCAAGTCTCCGGCGGAAACCCGGCGAGTCGTTTCCACCAGCCGTTTGATCGGCAAGGTGATATTGTGGGAAACAAAAAAAGCGCTCAAGGCGACAATGCCCATGATTAAAATCGTAATCAAAATCGAATGGACCAAAGTGATTTTCAATTCTTTTAAAAAAAGAACTCGCGGAATGCGCATTTTTAATTTTATCAGGTCCGCGCCCCCCTTTCCCACCTTCAAATTGTGTTCAAATGCATACCAGAGAGCCACATCTTCCCCACTGGCCCCTTTTTCCGAATTCCCGGGAAAAAGCAAATTCTTACCGTCCACTTCATAAACGGAGGCAATGGCCAGTCCCCGGAATTTAATCGTCGAAAGATAACGAAAGTAGGGCGTCAGATCACAATGAAAGATTAGGGCCCCGCCCAATCCTCCGCCTTCGGGATCGCGCTTGCTTACCCCGATTAAAAACGTTGTTTTTCCATTATATTGAAAAGGCCCGTCAAAAAGCATCAATCCCGACGGCATATTTCCCAACCGCTTAAACAAAGAATACAGGCGATCATAAAACTCTCCGGGAGGAGGACTCAGGATAGAAGAATACTGGTGGATGCGGCGATTGCCCTCGACAATTATTTCCTCTTTGCCCTGGCTGTTGATAAAACGGGCGGAAAGATATTTCGTCCCCTCGCTTTTAGTAAAATGCAAAAATAGTTTTTCTGCGTTGGGTTGAGTCAAATAGACTTCATTATTCTCGGACATAAGAAAATTGTCCAAAAGGGGTGTAGCGGTGATCAGTTCCAGATCATTGCTAATGGTCTGACTGTAAAACTCATCGAAATATCCGATCGCTTTTGAAAAGGAAGTAGCAACCTGGCCTTTGATATCCTTTTCAACCCAGGCCCTCGAGAGCTGATAGTGGCTCACCGCTGAGCAGAGGACAGCCACAACCCCCACGCCCACATACGCCATAAAAAGTTTTCGAAAGACAGTCAGTTTCATTTTTTCTGGGCGGGGATGTTAAATTCCTCGGCTAAAGACCGGTCAATAAATTCCTCAACAAAATTGGCCTGATCCAAGGGGATTCCCAATTGCTTGGCCCGGATACGATTGACCATGATCGATCCGCGTTCCGGCGTCTTGACCGACAGTTGTCCCGGCGGCTTGTTATTTTTTATGATCTCGACAACATACCGTACAGCTTCATACCCTTGTTTAAATCCCGAATCGTCTACGCCCAAAAGTATGCCCTCCAGAATAAACTGCCTTTGATCGGCACAGTCCGGTTTCTTGATATGCTCCAAATACCAGGCTCCCGCGGCCATTGGATCAATGGGTCTACCGTTTTCATCCTTAAGAGTGTTATGGTTAAAAATGATAAAGGCATCATCAGTTTGGGCAAATTGCAATGCCGATTCTTTCCATGTCTTAAAAGAATTGGTCACAACAACATTCCCGATCTTAACGGGAAGTTTCCTCTCGGCCGCCAGCATCAACAAATTCTTGACCTTGGCCCGGCCGGTTTCAGAATCATCAGAAAGAACAGCCGCCGTTTTAATGCCGGGGACCAAACGCACAAGGTTTTCCAGGCTTTCCTTCATATAACCGACTTGGTAAACACCGGTGACATTATGTCCCGGTTTTTCAATGGAATCAATAAGACCATAGCACAAAGGCATACCGTTGATTCCCCAAAAAACAAGGGGAATTTCGCTGTCAATAAAATGATTGCCGATGTAATTGGCGGCATTGTCGTCGCCTAGTAAAATAATATCCGGGTGAAAAATTTTGATAGCATTGACAATGCGCGCGGTCGCATCAGCAATTTCCATCTTAGAGCTTTTTCGCTTGGTGTCCATCCAGGCTTTCTTAATGACTGCCCCGGAACTCTCAATATAAAACTTGGTGTTGAATTCGTCGACTTCCCGTTTATTATCGAGAAATTGGAAATCTACCAAGGCTGCTCCCACGCCGGCCGCCGTGTCCTGCGACCACAGATATTCCGGATGATAACTGCTAACGATAAAAATGCGCGTGCGCGATCCAGATTTGGCCGAGGAACAAAACAAAAGCATGGCGCCCGCCGCAAAAATAAGCAGGAAGCTTAACGGGGATTTAAAAGCGATTTTCATTTTATCGGAAAATCTTCGGCAAACTAATGCCGTCGGGGTTTATTTTTGTTGTTTTTCCACGGATAACGATAATCTCTCGCCGTCTGGCCGGCTCCTTCAAAATCCACAAAACCTTTTTCAATGTCCATGGCCGTCAATCGCACCCGGACCTTGAGGCCGACCCGCATGCCTGTTTCGCCGCGGATCACACGTCCTTCGACGGGGGGTTTGAATAAACGCACATAGGTCCCCTTGGGGGACGCACCGGTAACAATGCCGTCGAAGACTTCTCCCACGCGGTCCTTAAGCAGGACAGCGGCCGCGACCTTACGCATAAACCGCTCCACTTTCTTGGCGGCCTGATCACGTTCCGTACATTGAAAAGCTATACTTTCCAATTCCCCTTTACCATAAGGAGAATTTTCTTTTGCTAAAACCGCTTTAATCAACCGTTGAATAATAATATCGATATACCGGCGATTGGGGGCCGTCGAATGAGTATAATCCGCAACCGCCAGCCCAAAATGCCCATACGCTATTCCACCGGGTTCGGCCATAACATATTCCCCGGAACCCAGCAATTTGATGATGGTTAAAGAAAGGTCAGGAAAACGCTCTACATCCGCTTTTCTCCGTCGAGACAAAAAATCCGACAAAGATGGCGCGTCCGGATCCAAAGGCAAATCCTCACCGAATGACGCGGCGATCTCCCGGATCTGGGGCCAGCGTTCCGGCTTGCGGACAATACGGTGAATATGGGCCCGCCCGTTTTTAGTCAAAAAAGCCACCATGCTCCCATTGGAGGCAATCATAAAATTTTCAATCACATAGCGCGCCCGATTCTTATGAATGAGGACCAAATCCTTGACCGTTCCTTCTTGCATGACCGCACGCGGTTCGATCGTTTCCAGTTCCAAGGCCCCGCGTTCCATTCGAAAACCATGCAGCCGCTGGGCGGCTTCGTCTTGTAAACGCAATTGCCCTTCCAGACCCTCAACCGCACTCACCGTTTGCGGTAAAGGCTGGTCGCCTTCCAGCCACTCGCCAATATCTTCATAAACCAACTTGGCTTTATTGTGCACCACCGCCCGAAAAATTTCTCCGGGGCGAACATCGCCATCCCGCAAAACAAAAAACTCCGTCACGACCGCAAGGCGGTCTTCGTGAGGATTTAAGGATGAAATATCGTGAGATAAACGTTCCGGTAGCATAGGAAAGGTTTCCACCCCGGTATAGACCGACGCGCCGTTGTGGGCCGCATGTCCGTCGGTCAAACTGCCCTTGGCGACATAATAGTCCACATCGGCAATCGCGATCCAGACCCGGATTTCGCGATTGGGGGCGCGCTGGCAAAACTCAATCTGGTCAAGATCGCGAGAGTCCGCATTGTCAATGGACGACCACAGAAAATCCCGCAAGTCACGGATGGTGTCCGCCGAATTATATTCAAATTTAATCAGGGACTGGGTTTCGCGTAAAACTGCAGGGGAGAAATTGACCGTAAAACCATAATTGGCCATGACTTGATGGGCGATGGCTTTAAGGTCGACTGGGAGTTGAGAAGACATGGTTTTATTCTACTGCTTTATTTCCCATTTCCACGCGGAAGAAATCATTTTTTCCAGATCTCTTTTGGGAGCCCAGCCCAGAATGCGCCGGGCTTTGCGTGAATCGGCAATGAGCCGCGGCCCGTCTCCCGGGCGGCGGGCAAAAACTTTAACGCTAAAATCTTTTCCAGTGACTTTTTTGGCCGCGTCAATCACTTGTTTGACTGAAAATCCCTGTTGACTGCCTAAATTAAAAATTTGGTTGCGAGCTTTTGTTTCCAGATTCTTTAAGGCCAAAAAATGGGCCTCACCGACGTCTTCCACATGAATATAATCGCGGACACATGTTCCATCAAAAGTGGCATAGTCATCTCCATAAATCTTTAAAAATTTCTTCCGGTTTAAAGCGGCTTCCAAGACGATGGGGATCAAATGCGTTTCCGGCTCATGGCTTTCTCCTATGTCACCGTCTTCAGACGCGCCCGCCACATTAAAATACCGGAATATCACATAGGAAAAATTCTTATGAGCTGCGGCCGTGTCGTGGAGGATTTTTTCGCAAATCAATTTTGTCTGCCCATAAGGATTCTGGGGAATAAGAAGGGCACTCTCCGGAATGGGGACTTTTTTAGGGTCGGCATAAACCGCCGCAGTGGAAGAAAAAATGATCTTGTTAATTCCCGCCTCTCTCATCGCCTTGATAAGATGAATGAAAGCCAGCACATTGTTTTCATAATATTTGACGGGATCATTCACCGACTCGGGCACAATGATGGACGAGGCAAAATGCATCACGCAGTCGATTTTAAATTTCTTGAACGCACCGCGGATATCGCTGAAGTTTTTTAAATCGCCTTTAATAAAAGGGACATGAGACGGGACAAAACTGCGGAAACCGGAACTCAGATCATCAAAAACAACCGGCATCATTCCGTTCGCTAAAAGGTTGCGAACCATGTGCGAGCCAATATAACCCGCCCCGCCGATCAAAAGAACCTGAGAACGTGCCTCACTGACTTTGGCCATGAAAATTTAGCGGTCGTTCTGCAAATTCTCCTTTAACTGGGCGAGAAGGTGTTCGCGCCTCTGGGGGCTTGCAAGAACAAAGTTCAACTTTTCCCGTACCGGACGCGCTGACCGGGCGCTCAATTTGGTAAAAAAAAGCGCGGACGTCAAGTGGCGGTTAAGCAGCGGAATGTGGCTTTGTTCGTCGGCGGAAATTTGTTCTTCGATATTCTTGGTCAAGCGGTCCTTCTTGATCATATTATTCATAGATCGGACTCCACAATAAGAAATTTATAAATGATATATTTTAAGAACGGAGCAATAGTTAAATTTAAATCATTGCAGTGATTACTTTATCTGCATTTAAAATACCATAACTCCAGCGGAATGTATAGCTTACAAAAATAAATTTATTCTAGGCTATAGACCTCCGCATAAAATTTATGCGAAAATTCTTTCCTGTCCATATTTTCTAAAAGCGTAATCTCATGCGGCAAGACCATCCCGTCAACCGGACGATAGTCCCCGTATTGCACAACACCGCGGTGAGTTTTGGCCAAGCCGCGAAAAGAAAACTGGATATAATCGATAGTCAATGTCTGGATATTGACCCACACGATATATTCGTCCCCGCCGGATTCTTCCATGCCGACGAAGATTTTGTAATAAAAAGCGTATCCTTTTTTTGCCTGCCCCAGATAAGCTGTGCTTTTATAATTCTGCATAACTTGCGGCCAGAGGAAATAAGCACGCGCGACGGGCAAATAACCCAAAACTTTTTTTGACATTTTATCCCGGCGTATCCCTTGCGTCACAGAATATGTTTTGCCATCCGCAATGCCAAAAATGTTCCCCGTTGACCGGTCGCCCAAAAACTTTGCGGCCGCGTCCTCGTCCAGGAGATTAAAAGCGAATTGAATTTGCTGAGACGCCTCGGGAACAGGAGAAAAATATCGCGCGGTCGGCGATGACCAAAAATCGGTCGCAATCACCTTCATCATTTTGAGTCCCGACCACAGGTTTTGCGGGTCCCGCTTCTGCATCGAACTCAAAAGAATCACTCTCCCCTGCTCGGCTAGTTGCTCCGTGGCAGCAAGATCACTGGGCCGCAATGTCGGTGTCGCGCATCCGGGAATAAACAGGGAAGCCACTAGCAAATAAATTTTGCATCGAAAATTTATTTCCTTCATTTCATTCCTTTGTTTTTATAAACATAAAACCCATCATACTCTGATATTCTTTACGGGCAATGGCATTGTCCGGATCAATCTCCAAAGCCTTATTCAATGCATCCGCGGCATGGGCCTTCAAATGCAAGTCCCGGTAAACCATGGCTTGAGTAATATAAATGCTCACCCGACCTTCTCCCTGCATCCGTTGCAGGGCTTTATCATAATAAACAATGGCTTTTTCAAGATTTTTTACGCGGGCGTCCCCGGTCAAGTTTTTATTTTCAATTTGCAACACATACGCCCCGGCCATATTGGAATAATCGATGGCCCGGATGCCTCCGCCGAAAAAACGCTCTTTGATGTCCCGGTCGGGAAAGGTAAAAGAAAAAAACTGCAAGAAAACAATCGTGCCCACGACGAGAGAATCATGGGCTTTTCTTTTGATCATTTCCCCAAACCAGAACACCGTGTAACTGGCCGCAAGAACATTAAAAGGCATAAACGCCACGCGATAACGGCTTTGAATATGAAAAATAAAAACAAAAACCGTAAGCGCAAACAGAAAGGCATAAAACATTCCGCTATGTTTATATTTGCCAAACAATAAAAGCAGTCCCAAAAGCGCCAAGGGTGAAATAAAAACAAAATCAAAAATAGCGAGTTTTAAAATCAAGGATTCTTCTTTAAAAAGATCATAACTGAGGTTGGCCGGGATTTCATAGCCATTAAAAAGCATTTTGAATTTGCGGCCGAATAGATCCCGGTATTCTAAGGGATGTTTCTGCATTTCCCGCCAGAGGACTTGCAGAGTAGGTCCGATGTGGCCCTGGGTCTCGGCGGTCAACAGCTTTTGCGTTGGAGTATAGGTCAACCCGATACCCGGAGAATCATAAGTATTACCCAGCCAAAAAAGTGTCGGACCGGATGTTTCCGTCAAGGCTTTAAAACCGGAAACATAATTCCGCAAGGTTAATGGGGCGATCATGACGGCCATCCCAGCGAGGACAAATAAAAAAGGCTTGAATCGAAATTGAAAATTCTTTACGCCCACCACAATATAACTTAAAACAAAAACCGGCAAGATTCCCGCGCGCAAGATCAGTGACAAGCCCAGAGCCATTCCGCCGAAAAAATAATTCTTGCTCTTTTCTTTTCGCAAAGCGAGAAGAAAAAAATAAAACGCCGTCAAATTGGTATACCCGATGACGGATTCGCGCAGAAGAGTACATTCATAATAAATAAAGGGTGAGTACAACGCCGCAATAAAGGCCGTCAACAATCCCAGATTTTTATTTTGAAAGAGCAGGACGGCGCAGCGGTAAAACAAATAAACCGCCAAAATCCCATAAAGGATTTGAAAGGCAAAAACAACATTCATGTCGCGGCCGAAAAAACTGAACAGGACAGCGATCAGATAAGAATACACCGGCGAATGTCCGGGATGGGAAGACCCCAGCCAGTGATGACTGATAATGTCTTGGGCCATGGTTATATAATTGTACTGGTCAAATAGGGGACTTTGACTGACCATGACCGGCATAGGGTTTGCCTGTATCTCGACAAGAAAGGCCAAACGGAAAACGGCGGCCAGAACGAGGATGGCCACCAAAGCCGGCTGGGTATAAGACCGGTCCTGTTCTTCAACGGAAATCGCGGGAAAAAAGCGGTTTAACATAGGTGGTTACAGGGCCAGGGTTTCATCGAGAAAGTTAGCAAAAAGTTTCTCAATCACCGGCATAGCATTCATGAGACGGTGGTCGCTTTTTATGAGATACAGGGAATTTTTGAATTCTTTAGCATAATGAATAATGTCTTGCGCCGGGATCAATTCATCGTCCCATCCGTGGATGATCAAAATGCGTTCTGCGCAAGGCGCAGGCTGTTGCTCGGCATATCCTTCACAGAAAAAAGCCGGCGCCAGGAGGAATAAACCGGCGGGCATTAACACTTTCGACGCGACGGTTGAAACATAACCGCCCATGCTGGACCCGACGAGAACAAGGGGCTTGCCCTCAGGTTTCAAAGCCAATAATTTCTCGACGCGCTTTTCCGGATTTTCCATCCCGGAATAATCCGGACTCTCAACGTGAAACCCTTTGATGGCAGCGATTTTCGCCAGAGCCGTAATTTTAGTCCCCCACGGTCCGCTTTCCTTACCATGGGCGAAATACACAACATTCTTTTTCATCTTTGGGCCTCCTTTAAAATTTGCGCACTAAAAGCCATGACCAGAATAAATAACGGCGCAACCCGCAAAGCGAACCGCGGCACCGTGGCGAAAAGCGAAGACATTGTGACATAACAAAGAATCAGATAAGTCAAAAAAATAAAACGGGCCAAAATTCTCCGGCCGATTCCCTTTTCCATAAATAGATTTCATACCCCTTTAATGAAGCGCTCGCAGATCAGTAAGAGAATTCCGCAGTTCATCCGCCTTGATGACCGTCAGAATATTAGAATATTCATCGGTCCACGGACGGATACGCGCCACGACGGCCGCATCCATCAGTTTCCAGTGAAATTCCGTAAGCAATTTTTCAAAACGCGATTGACTCCACGTCACCGCAATCCAATCGGAAGAAAGTTCGTAACGATCGATCTGTTCCGCCGATTTATAACAAAAAAGTCCTTTTTCCGAGAGAGCACTGCGGCTGGCGATCAACCCGGCTTTCACATAACGGTTCGTGACATGAAACAGAAGAATGCCTTCGGAATTCAGATGCGTCCGGTATTTGGCCATCATTTCTCTCGTCAGAAGATGCACCGGAATGGCGTCGCCGCTGAAAGCATCCAAAATCAAAATATCATATTGGACGCTCGGATTTCTATCCAAAGCTATACGGGCATCGCCTAAAAAGTAAGCGATGGTCGCCGAGGATTCCTTGGTAAAAGTAAAAAAACGATTGGCGATCCGGTAAACTTCCGGGTCAAGTTCATAAAAATCCATTTTCTGCCCCCGCCGTCCATAAACGGCCAATGTTCCCGCGCCCAATCCGACAATTCCCACCCGCTCTGCTAAAAAAGATTTATCTTCGAGAATTTGCGCCACCGGCGAGTGGGGGCCGTAATAACTCGTCGGCTCCGACGCCAGACCATTGCCGATTCTTTGCACCCCGTGCAACGTTGTTCCATGCATAAAGACTCTTACTCCGCCGTAATCGAAAATACGGCAAATCCCGTAATAATTTCTTTTTTTATATAAATAATTTTTTTGACTCCAGATACCCTCCAAAGACGGCGTCAGCAATAAAAGTAAAATCATTGTCGAGGCCAGCGCATTTTTCGCATTTTCTAACCGGTTAAACACCATCCCTCCTAGGGCCAATAGCAACACCATTCCAACAAAACTTTTTTCTGCAAACCCCAGCGGCCATAAAAACAAGGCCATAATCAAAACGGTCATGGCCATCAGCGTCTGAAGATGGCCGCCGTTTTTTCCGGAAGTTGGTTTAACCGCCAGAGCAATGACCGTCAGACCCAAAACATATTCCAAAACCGACTGGGAAACCAGCGGCATCAGCCATGTGGTCATCATGCCTCCCGCAAAACCACCGAACGCGACCCACAAATAAAAAACCGTAAGATTTTTATTTCCCGCCGGGCGGCTCTGCGCCAATTGATTCTGACAATACATGCAAAGCACAAAAAGCATACCGACCAAAATCAGTACTTTAACCGCCATGGGCAAGGACCGCATTGCGAGGAATAAATAAAACAGCATTCCCAGGCCAATGGTCAAGTGGATGCGCCGGGTGATCCAAGACGGACACCAGGAAACTCTTTTAAAATTAAGGACAAAAGCAAGCAAATAAATTCCCAAGGGAATAATCCAAAGCAGAGGAAAAGGCGCAATTGCCATCGTCATAATATTCGTTACAGACAAAAACAGGATCACCCCCCCGGCGCTGAGTAAAAACCAACGGGCCACATCCTTTCTATCCAAAGCGGGTGTTTCTTTTTCCCGCGGCCTAACTTCGGAACTGAGCGGAATAAGAAAGCATCCCGCCACACTGAGACCCATCAACACAAAATACGCGGCCCACCACATCTGAAGTTGCGATGAGAGATCAAAAATATATTCGAAAATGAAGGGATACGTCAACAATGCGGCGAAGGAACCGCCGTTGGACCATGCGTAGAGGACATAAGGATTTCTTTGTTCAGGGAGGTTTGAAACAGAAAGCCAGACTTGGGTCATGACACTGATCGTCGACAGAACAAAGAAAACGGGTCCAATGGTCCACAACAAGTGGAGGAAAACATCCCAAGCCAAGAAATCATTTTGAATAACGCTAACGGGAAAAGCTTTTCCCCGAAAAAATAACAGCGGGACCAGCATGAGCCCGACGTGAATGAATCTATAGCGCGCCATGCCCCAACACCTTATGGCGACATGCGCAAAACAATATCCCCCTAAAAGGACCGCTTGAAAGAAAACCATACAACTGCCCCACACCATATAGCTTCCGCCATATGGGGGAAGAAGGCTTTTTGCAGAAATCAATTCAATTTGAAACAGCAGAAACGCAGATAAAAGGGCCAGCAGATTCAGGAGAAAGATTTTTTTCATGGGCCCACAATCCGTAGCCTAGCCGAGGACGAGCAGAGACGCCATTAAACCAATGCCAAAAATGATGCAGAGAAATTGCCCCAGCGCCGCGCGGACGCTGACTTCGTGTCCATGATGAAGCTCGGGAATAAGATCGGAACCGGCGATATACAAAAATCCTCCCGCCGTGATGGGAAGAAGATAAACACTCAAGGCCGCCGCTTGCGTGCCGATAATAAAAACAATCAAAGCGCCTAAAAAAGCCGCTAGCGCGGAAAAGAAATTTAACAATAGCGCACGCCGGACCGGCACACCGCTGTGGACAAGAATGCCGAATTGCCCTATTTCCTGCGGGATCTCGTGCAAAATGACCGCGATGGTTGTCGCGATACCGATAGGAATACTGGTCATATAGCTGGCGGCGATGAGCATTCCGTCAATCATATTGTGAAAACTGTCGCCGACAATATTCAACGTCGCGACCGGATGGGCGTGCTCTTGAGAAGCGGGAATATGGCAATGCTGCCAGCGTAAAAACTTTTCTAAAATAAAGAAAATCAGAATACCGCCTAAAATAAGAAAGGAAACTAAAGGGGCCGAAGGTATTTTTTTAAACGACTCGGGGATAAGATGGATGATGGCATCGCCGAAAAGTCCGCCCACGGCAAAACTGACGAGATACAAGAGTGTTTTTTGCAGAATGTCCCGCCCCAAAGACAGCGTAAACACACCGATGAGCGAAATCAAACTCACAATCAACACACTAAAAAAAATATAACCGCACATATTCATAAGAAATAAGTAGGGACAGACCCTACTTTTTATTTTGTAAACTCAAAAGCCGGACCGCCATTTTCACAACCCCTCTAATTTACCTTAGATGCCAAAAGAAAGCGACAAGTAAAAAATCCTCTTCTCGCCGGTAGACTTTGCCAGCCGCCCTTTATTTGAGGTCAAATAATAAAAATTCGCAATCCTTTTGCGATTGAAAGAAAATTTCTTTTTCATTCTCGATGGCCGCGCCGTCGCCGGCGGTAAGACCCGTCCCATTGACCGATAATTTTCCTTTGACCATTTGGATCCACGCGCCGCGGCCAGATTTAAGATCATATTCAGCGGTTTTCCCGGCGGCTAAAACACCGCGGTAAACCAAAACATCCTGGTTGAATTTTACAACATTCTTTTCGCCTAAAGAAGAGCCCATGAGAATTAAAGCATTTTTCTCGTCGGGAACTGGAAGAGTATACTCTTCATACGAAGGCGTGAGCCCCAACGGGGAGGGAATAATCCATATCTGTAAAAGATGAACGGGATCTTTGTTGGACCCATTAAATTCGCTATGCGAAATGCCGCGCCCGGCAGTAATTTTTTGGATCTGGCCGGCTTTGATCGACGAAGCATGTCCCATGCTGTCTTTATGGGCTAAAACGCCTTCGATCACATAGGTAAAAATTTCCATGTCCCGGTGCTGATGCATGCCGAATCCTTGGCCGGGAGCCACACGGTCTTCATTGATAACCCGCAGAGAGCGAAATTGCATATGGTCTGGATCATGATAATCGGCAAAAGAAAAAGTAAAATAACTGTCCAGCCAGCCGTGGTTCACATGACCGCGCTCGTGAGAAGGACGGAGGATTAGGGGACTTTTCATTTTTTATTTTTCTCACTTCCCTCGGCCCAGCCTCCGCCTATGGCTTTGATCAATTGGACGGCGGAAATCAAGGTCTCCGATTGGATCTTGATGGCATTGCGCTCCGCGTCCAAACGCGACCGTTCGGCGTCGATCACTTCCAAAAAACTGACCAAGCCTTCTTTATAACGTGACAGCGAAAGGTCCGCGGCCTGCTGTGCGCAATGACGCACTTCGCTCTGGGCTGTATATTCTTCATTGCGCAAGCGAATATCCGCTAAGGCATTTTCCACTTCACTGAAAGCGATGAGCACCCTTTTTTTATATTCCGCTTCGGATCTTTTATATTCCGCTTGCTGCGCTTTGAGTTGGGCGGTCAAACGTCCGCCGGTAAATAAAGGCAAACTCACTTCCGGTCCCACCGACCAGACCCGGCTTTCCCAATTCAAAAGATGGCTGGCTTTTATGCTGGAGTATCCCGCACTGCCGGTCAATGTGACGGCGGGAAAGAAAGCCGCCTTCGCCACACCGATCCGTTCACTGGCCGCGGACAACAAACGTTCCGCTTCGGCAATGTCCGGCCGGTCCATTAAAAGACTGGAAGGCACTTTGACCGGAATTTCCGGAAGCACATTTTGCAAAGACAAAGGCGACAGAGTAAAATCATTCGCATTCTGGCCACACAAGACCGCCAGCCCGTTCACAAGATTTTCCCGACGGCGACGACCGTCGACTAAATCCGCCTGCGCCTGCGAAAGCTGGGTCTGCGCCTGAAAAAAAGTCAGCTCACTGTTCATCCCTTGCTGAAAACGGAGCTTGAGCATTTCAACGGCCCGCCGGCGCAGTTCCACCGCTTTTTCCAAAGTGATAATTTCCGCATCCACCGCCCCAATCTCAAAATAGCTCCGCGCCACGTCCGCGGTCAACGTCAAATAGACGGTCCCGTAAGCCGCCGCCTGGGCCTGGGCTTCGGCCCGTCCGGCGGCAAAGGCTTTGCGCACCCTTCCCCAAAGATCAATTTCATAACTCAAATCCAGCGGAAATTTGTATGAATGAACGGTTCTCGACGGAAAATTTGCGCTGGCCGCTGTTCTTTCCTTACTCATAGAAGGATTGGCTTCTATCGTAGGCCAAAGATCCCCGCTCTCGACTTGCGCCAAAGCCCGTGCTTTCTCCACACTCGCCATGGCCATCACCAAATCTTGATTATGGGTTAAAGCTTTTTCCTGCAAATCATTTAAAGTGGGGTCTTTAAATAATTCCCACCAATGATTGGTCATTTCTGAACCGGATTTTATAGCGCCGGTATTTTTCCAGGTTTCTTTATAATCCATTTTTGGTTTTTGATAATGCGGGCCGACACTGCAACCATTGAGCGTTAGAGATAAAAGCACGAGGATGACGGCCACCGTTGTCGGAGGGACCGCATCCTGAGGAGGAGTTATTCTCTCGTTCTTTTTTCTTTTCTTTATCATCTCGCTAAAAAAAACATAAATAACTGGAATAACAAACAACGTCAAAAAGGTACTGGTGACCATTCCAAAGACCGCAGCAATCCCTAAAGGCCGACGCGCTTCGCCGCTCGCTCCGAAACCGATGGCAATGGGCAAAATACCGACGATGGTGGCCGTCGCGGTCATTAAAATCGGCCGCAGACGGATCAAACCCGCGGCTAGCATGGCTTCAGTTGCATTTTTTCCTTCCGCCATTCTTTGGTTGGCAAAGTCCACCAGCAAAATCCCATTCTTCGTAACGAGACCGAACAATAAAATCATTCCGATCTGGCTATAAAGGTTCACATTCATTCCCGGCAAAAAGCCGATGATTCCCGATTTACTGATCAAACTCATCATCCATAATCCGCCTAAAGCGCCGAATGTGGCCAGAGGCAAGGTAAACATGACGGTCAAAGGATGAACAAGGCTTTCAAACTGCGCGGCCAGGACCATATAAATGACCAGGACCGACAAAAGCATGATGAAATAAATGCCGCGGCTGGATTCATTAAGATCGCGAGCGTCCCCCGCCCATTCATAACGGAATTGATCGGGCAGATCGGTTTTTAAAATTTCCGTGACTTTGCCCATCGCAGTCCCTAATGGAACGCCCATCGGTGTGGCTTCAATCGTCGCACTGCGCCAGCGGTTGTAATGATTAATCGTGCTAGGACCGGCTCCCGTTTCGGAATTGATCACATTGTTCAGTTGAATCAGTTCCCCGCGGTTGTTGCGAATATAAACTTTTTGCAAGTCCGACGGAGTCAACCGCGATGTCCTTTCCAACTGCACAATGACATCGTATTCTTTTCCTTTGATATTGACCTTAGAAAGATTCAGCCCGCCGAAAAGGATTTGCATGGTGCGCGAAATATCTTCGACATTGACCCCGACGGCCGCGGCGCGATTACGGTCGATGTTGATCCGTAGTTCCGGCTTGTTCATTTCAAATGTGGTGCGGACGTTGAGTAAAAATCCCGCTGACCGCAATTTATTTGTCAGACTCGCCGCATAATTGTTTAAAGCGACGAGGTCCTGACTCTCAAGGACCAGCTGAAACGGCTGCGTAAAACCGCGGCCAATGGCCTTGGGAACAATGGGAATAATGAAAGCGCCTTCGACATTATTAAAAAACTGCGCCGCTAAACCCGTCGGGCCGCCGATAATTTCCCGCAAATTACGTTTGCGATGGTCTTTGAGGCGAATAAAAGCGAGACCCTGAGCGGTTTGTCCCGGACTGCCGCGCGCCAAAGCAACCGCGGAAAAATATCCTTCAACTTCCGGGACTTTTTTGATGATCTCTTCCATCTTGCGAATCATACGGTCCGTATATTCGCTGGTCGAACCTTCCGGCGCCAAGGCAAAACACAACAGGCGGCCTTTGTCCTCGTCGGGCAAGAACTCTCTTTCCAGTTGAGTAAAAAAGAAAATTGTCAATCCGATGGCGACAACCACAACCGCCATGACCGGCTTGGGATGTTCCAGCGCCCAGCGCAAACCGCGTCCGTAGCGCTGGTTTGTGGTTGTCATCATATGTTCAAAACGTCCTAAAATACTGCCCTTCGAGGCATGAGCGACTGGTTTTAAAATACGCGAGGAAAGCATAGGGCTTAAGGTCAAGGCGACAAAGGCAGAAACAACGACCGACATACAAAGGGCCACCGCAAATTCGACAAAAAGCCGGCCCGTAACACTGGTTTGAAAGGCCATCGGAAGAAAAACAGCCGCCAGGGCAATCGTCGTCGCGATAACGACAAAACCGATTTCTTTCATACCTTTGAACGCCGCGTCCATGGGCTTCATGCCTTCTTCGATATGCCGGTAAATATTTTCCAAAACAATAATGGAGTCATCGACCACGAGACCGATCGCAAGAACAAAAGCGAGCATGCTCACAATATTGATGGAGTAACCCAACAGATATAAAACACCAAACGTCGTAATGATAGAAACCGGGACCGTCAACGTCGGAATAAGGGTCGAACGCCCGTCATGCAAAAAAAGATAGATAGCGAGCACCACCAGGCCAAACGCCAGAAAAAGTGTTTCCCAGACTTCCTTGATGGCGCGGTCAACATAGATGGATTCGTCGTATGGAAAAGCTATTTCAATGCCTTGCGGCAAGGTGGGAATAATTTTGCCGACTTCCGCCTTCACCCGCCGGGCCACATCAATGGTATTGGCTTTCGATTGCCGCACAATGCCGATGCCCAGCGCCGGTTTGGAATTAAAACGAGCGATGGCTTTTTCATCCTCGACCCCAACCGCCGCGTAACCGATATCCGACAACCGGACGAAATTGGCCCCGTCCTGTTTAATGACCAGTTTGTTGTATTCTGCGGGCGTTTTCATTTCCCCGCGCGTTTCGATAGAAAGAACCCGGCTCCAGCTTTCAACCAATCCGCTGGGGAGCTCGACATTCTGGGTTTTCAGCGCTTTTTCCACATCGAGGACGGTGATGCCGCGCGCCGCCATCTTTTGCGCGTCGAGCCACAGACGGATCGCAAAACGCTTTTCGCCGCCGAAGATGACCGAACTGACGCCATTGATGGTTTGCAAACGGTCTTTGAAAAGATTTTCTGCCATCGTCGTCAATTCCAAGGTCGAGTAGCGGTCGCTAAAAAGAGCGATCCACAAAACCGGCTGGGCATTGGAATCTTGTTTGGCAATAATAGGCTCGTCGATATCTTCCGGCAAACGGCCGCGCACGCGAGCCACACGGTCGCGGACATCTTGGGCCGCCAGATCAATATTGCGCGAAAGATCGAATTCCACGGTGATAGAGCTGACTTGCTGGCGGGATTCGCTGGTCAAATTTTTGACGCCTTCGACCGATGTGATGGACTCTTCTAAAATTTGCGTGACTTGCGTCTCAATGACGCCGGCGCTGGCGCCCTTGTAGACCGTCGTCACGTTAACGATAGGCGGATCAATGTCGGGAAGCTCCCTGACCGGAAGACGGGAAATGCCGATAAAGCCAAAGAGAATAAGCCCTAAGCTCATCATCGTGGCTAAAACCGGCCGTCGGATACTGATTTCGGAAATTTTCATTTATTCAATCTATTTTTGAGCTGGCTCACCGGGGCTTTTTATTTTAACCAAGGAACCCGGGCCGATTTTCTGGTAACCCTCAACGATAACATTTTCACCCGCGCTGAGACCTTCTAAAATTTCGGCCTTGCCCACCATCCGCATACCGACTTTGACTTTTTTCATCTGCGCTTTATTTTCACCGTCAATGGCAAAGACAAAAACGTCTTCACTCTTGGGAATCAAGGCCGTTTCCGGCACCACCAAGGCCTGCTCACGAATACTGACAATCAAATTGAGATTAGCGAACATGCCTTTGAGCAATTTGCCGTCGGGGTTGGGAAGTTTGGCCTTAATCAAAGCGGTGCGATTTAACTCATCGACTTGCGGATCGATAAAGTAAACTTCCCCTTTAAAAACGTCTTTGGGATACGCCGCGACGGTGACTTCAATGCCCTGTCCTTCCTTGAGCTGTCCTAAAAATCGTTCGGGAATATAAAACTCGGCTTTCATGGGATCCTGTTTGATTAAGGTCGTCAACAAAGTTCCTTGATTGACAAATTGTCCTATGCTGACCTTGCGGTCGCCCGTAATCCCGTCAAAACTGGCCAAGATTTGCGACTCCTTCAATTGGGCCTTGAAAAGATCCACCTCGGCTTTGCGCGATTCCAGATCGGACGTGGCCTGATCAAACTCTTGCTGTGAAATCGCCCCCGCCTTTATTAGAGTAGACAACCGGTCGAATGTCGTTTGCGCCAGGCCCAAGCTCGCCTGCATTTGCGCCAATGACGCCTTGAGTTTGCCCGCATCAATGACAAAAAGCATTTGTCCTTCTTTGACGGCCTGACCTTCGGAAAAACCAATTTCTTCAATGACCCCGGCGATCTGGTTTTTAATTTCAATGGATTCATCAGCCCGCAAATTCCCGACTAAAGAAATCTTTTCTTCGATCTTTTCTAATGTGACCGGTTGGGCCACGACACTCATCGCAAAACCGCCGCCCGGTTTCCCCGGGCCAGTTTTTTTCTTTCCGCACCCGGACAACGTCAAAACCGCGGTCAAAATCAGGAGACCGCCTAAAACAAAAATGGCATTCTTTGCGCGCATAAATATTCCTTGATAGAAGTTGCAGTTGTAACTAATCGGCCCTGGAGCCTTCAGTTAAATTCTTGGTGACCCGCACAAGAACATCCTTGCAGGTCCGCAGGTCGCCTGTCCTGACGCCCTTCTGCGCTTCTTGCAAAGTTTTCTCGATCTGACGGAGTAACTTTTGGCGGAGAGTCCTGCCTTTGCCGGTCAAAAGAATAAATTTTTGCCGGGCGTCCTCTCGGTCGGGTGTACGGAACACAAGTTTTCGTTTCTGCATACCGTCGATCAGCCGAGTAATACTGGTTTTGTCCTTGCACGTACAGCCGGCCAATTCTTTCTGGCTTTGTCCATTCTTTTTCCAAAGGCTGTTTAAGACCGCCCATTGTTCGCATGTGACATCATAACCCGCGCTGGAAAAATTTTGATTAAGACGGTTAGCCATGGCCCGGCCCGCGCGGCCAACGATAGAACCGAAAGATTCTTCTAAATTGTGAGGATTTTTCTTCATAGACTAAATGGTTGCATAAACAACCATTTCAGAATACACATCGAGAGAAAGACTGTCAAGATAAAAAATGGGAAGGGCGCCGGTTAACGGGTCTTTTTCAGAAACGCCGCGACTTCCTTAAATGTGGGACTGTTGAGCACTCCCGGGAATTGACAACAGACCATAGCTGCCAATGCCGACGAAAAAGCGATCATTTGCTCATCCGGCCATTTTCGCAGGGCGCCATAAATCATTCCGGCACGAAAAGAATCGCCGGCACCGGCCGTATCAATAGCTTTAATTTTGTGTGGCGAATAAGATTTCATGCGGCTTTCTCTGCGCCCGAATATAATTTTTCCGTTGCCGGAAGTAAAAACCACCAGCCCTTTGGATTGGCGGAGATATTTCTTAAACACATCCTCCGGGCTCTCTTTATAGAAGCGGTTTCTAAACTCGGCGGAGATGACGGCGATAGCCGAGTCTTTTAATATCTCGTCGGAGTGTTGACAATCGACTGTTACGCAGGGAATATTGAGCTGTTTGGCATACCGGTTGACGACAGAAGAACCTTGATAAAAGAAGGGATCCAAACATATCATTTTGGATTGGGCAATATCCGACTTAACGGGAACATTCCAACGGCGCGTTTTGGATAACAATTTGCCGTAATTCCCGAAGATGGTCCGCGTCATCTGATCGGAAAACACCACTTCGTGCGGACAAGGCCCTTCTTTCTTGAATTTCAACCGGGATGTGTCGATCTTGAAATCATCTAAAATCGCTTTTGTCTGCATTCCATTCTCATCCCGGCTCAGCCAGTTTCCGTCAATGCGGACCTTCAGTCCCAATTTGCTGAGGACAATGGCCGAGTTCGCTGCTTCGCCGCCGATCGTAGAATAATAACGGTCGATTTCAGCATACTGATCGGGCCGCGGAAAACCGGATTTTAAAACATATAACCGGCTGGAAGAAATCATTCCGTAGGAATAAACGTCATATTTTTTCATTTGATTTTCCATACAATTTAACGTCGACGAGCCGGCCATCTTTTCGGCCCTCCTGCAAAAGAATTTTCTCCAATTGATAACCGCATTTTTCAGCCACCCGTCCCGAAGCCGCATTGAACGAAAAGATTTTTAATTCTAAATGTTTAAATTTATATTCTTCAAAAGCCATCTGGGTCATTTTATTTAAGACCTTGGTCATTATTCCCTGGCTCCAATAGGGTTTCCCTAACCAATAACCCAATTCTTCACAATGCGGATTATCTTTAGATTTGCCCAAGAACCCAATGACTCCTATTAAATTGTCATGGCCAAAAAAAATTCCCCATTCCATTATCTGTTGGAACGTATCCGCTTTATCACGGGCGAAATTTATAAATTCTTTTCCGTCTTTTTCGGTGTAGGGGTAAGGGATTTGAATTGTCTTGTCATAAATGTCTTTATCTTGAAGATGTCTTACAATATTGGCAACATCCCGAGGAGAAGGCGGGAAGAGATATAATTTATTATCTATCGGGATCCTTTTTTTCTTCTGAGTCGGCATGGAAAGATTCTTTATTAATACGCTAGGCAATTTTTGATCTATCGTTGGGGTGGATGCTTACTGATCCACATCTCTAAACAAAACGGTCCATCACCTGCAAATGTTTTCCGACGGCAAAAGCATACGCCGGCATGGCGTTGCCTGATTCCGGATGTACCTGCTCAAGACGCAATACCTGTTTCCCGGTTTCTACAAAAATCCCCTCTTTCGAGATCCGCACAATTGTGCCCGGAAAAGTAGGGTCTGTCCCTACTTTTTCTGAGACGGCACTTTGTAGAATCTTGAGCATTTTGCCGCCATACGTGGTATAGGCCGCAGGCCAGGGCAAAAGGCCGCGGACCAAGTTATGAATGTCCTTGGCCGGTTTGTTCCAATCGATATGTCCTAATTCTTTACTTAATTTGGGGGCGAATGTGACCAGGCTCTCATCCTGGGGATGCAAAGAAAACTTTCCGAGAGAGATATCTTTAACCGTACGACCGAGGCCTAAAGCGCTTTGCTGGGCCATGCGCTCACGCAAGGACTGGCTGTTTTCTCCGTCGGTAATTATCATTCTTTCCTGAGTGATAATTTCACCCGCGTCCATTTTGGAATTCATTCTAATGATGGAAAAACCGGTTTCCTTATCACCCTTGATAATGGCCCAATTGATAGGCGCGGCCCCACGGTATTGGGGTAAAAGCGAACCGTGCACATTGAGACAAAAAAGGCGGGGGATTTTAAGAACCGCCGCAGGCAAAATCTTCCCGTAAGCAATCACGACAAAAAGATCGGCCTTGAAACTCTTAAGTTGATCCAAGAATTCTGTACCCCTCACATCTTCCGGCTGTAAAACCGGAATGGCATTGGCCAAGGCCATGGTCTTAATAGGCGAAGCCAGCACACTCAGGCCACGGCCCGACGGGCGATCGGGTTGGGTCACGCAGGCGACCACCGCAAATTTCTCCGCCAGCAAATGCTTTAAATTCTCCCCCGCAAAATCATCACTGCCAAAAAATATTATTTTCATGGATTCACATCGATCGTTAGGACCACACCCTTACGCTTAGCGAATTCGAGCCGCGGTCCGGAAATCTGTTTGAGAATACTTTTTACGGCTTTGCCTTTGAGCATTATAGTGAAACGAAACTTATCGCGCAATTTGGGAATCAAATCCGGTTGAGGCAAGGAAATTTCAAAATCTTTTCCAGAAAGGGCATTCAGATGCTCATAAAGTTTTTGCGCTTGGTCAAGAACATCTTCTTCCCTCGTTCCCCGCAAAGCCAAAGCCACCATGTGCGAATAAGGCGGAAGCCCTAATTCCCGACGGAGAGAAAGTTCCCCCTTATAAAATATTTCCGGCGTCATCGCAGCGGCAAACCTGATCGCCTCATGCTGAGGGTTGCGCGTCTGCACCACCAATTTTTCGCCCGCGGCCTGCCGCAGGCGGGTCAAAAGTGAAAAGGCACGGCAACTGGCGCGAAAATCAACCCGATTGATCTCGCCGTCAAAATCAAGCACGGCAATCAACGCGAAAGCCGCCCGGTGCAAAAAAGGCATGATCGCCTGGGTCGCGATCATTACATTCGCTTCGCCGGAGAAATTCTTCGTGTCACTGTCAAACGTGGCCATTCGCGCTTGCGGATAAATCCGCGCCAATTCGCTTTCCAGTTTCTCGATCCCCGTCCCCATCGAGCGCAGATAAGAACCCTTGCATTGCGGACAAAATTTAAGAAACTCCGACGTGGAAGAACACTTGGGACAAAACATTTTTCTTTTTGAATACAAAAAACTCAAAGGGGTATTGCAGCGTCCGCACTTGAGAACACATCCGCATTGATTACACTTGGTCAAAGTGCTGAATCCCCGCCGATTAAGAAAAAGCAGGGCCTTATTTCCCTTGCCCAGCGTCGCCTGAAGATCGTTCTGCAAAGGAAAAGAAATAAGCATATTGTGGTATTTATAATTGGTCAGATCAATGGCCTGCAAACTTCCGGAATGTTTATCAAGGAAAACTTCCGCCGGGACCTTTCTCTCTTTGAGAATTTTCCATAATTCTGCTGTCGGGGCGGGACTCACAAAAAGGAGGTCGCATTTTTCGATTCTTTGCCGCCACAATGCCACTTCACGAACATGATAAAAAGGCGACGGTTCCTGTTTGTAGGCGGAGTTTTCTTCATCGACCATAACGATCAACCCCAAGTCCGGCATCATGGCAAAAACCGCCGAGCGGGTCCCGACAATAATACGTGTCCTCCCTTCCCGGATGGCCAACCAGTCCGCCAATTCTTGCTTGACACCCGAATGACGGTCGAGGATGCCAACGGGGATCTGACAAACTTTTTCTAAAAAATCTTTCGCCACGGCCATTTGCCCGACTTCCGGGACCAAGAAAACAATTCCGCGTCCGTCGGAAAAAACGGCTTTAACTTTTTTGGCCACGGCATTGGCGCAAGCCTGCAGAGATCCCAAGAAAAAAAGAGTTTCGGTCGTGGATTTTTTATTGTTGGGGAAAGCAGGCGTCCAGGTGACGACTTTTTTACTGCGCAAGACCCGCGGCAAGGCCACTTCAATCGCTTCACCCCAGGAACACGCATAATATTCAGCGAGTTCACGCGTGAGTTTTAGAAACTTCTCATCCAGCGTGGGAACATTGTCCAGGACCGCCGTGAGGGGCTTAAGACGGGGAAATGGACTTTTTGCAAGAAGCCCTACGACATAGCCCACGCAAGATTTGGCGCCAAAAGGCACATCCACCCGGGAACCGATAGGAACCTTATCCTGCAGATTTTCAGGAATGAGGTAATCAAACGGACCGGGAACAGGAAGACCGATGACCACTTGCGCCGCCGAAAATTTCATAGAAGACATTCTACCTGATGATGGCCATGATGTCTCTCACGGCGTTGGGACGGGACAGGGCCTTGGTGCGGGCCTTGAGCTGGGCATAATCTTCCGGCGAGGACTGCAGTTTGTTAAGAACCGCCGGCATTTCAGAAATTTTTAATCCGCTGAATCCCACGCCATAATGCGCCAAGACCTTGATATTATTCGTCTCCTGGCCTGGAATAGCATTAAAGAAAATCAGAGGTAAACCGCTGACTAAGGCTTCGCAAATGGACAGGCCGCCCGGTTTGGTGATCATAGCGTCGGAAAGTCCCATCATTTCATCCATATTATGGACCAGACCAAAAATCTTTGCCGATTCGCCGGCCAGGCTGTTTAAACGGTCAAAAAGTTTTTTATTGTGTCCGCAGATGACCGCGACCTGAAAATCTTTCAATTCCGTAATGATTTCTTCGATCGGTCCGATCCCAAACGACCCGGTGGCCAAAAGCACGGTAAAGCGGTCGGTCTTAAGACCCATTTTCTGCCGCAGTTCTGTCGGATTCTTGGGCTTGGCAAAATTTTCATGGGTGGGAATACCGGTCACAAAAACTTTTTCTTCCGCCACACCCAGCGAAACGATTTTTTTCTGCGTCCACTCACTGGCGACCGTGTAATAATCCACACCCGACGCCAGCCAAATGCTGTGCACATCAAAATCCGTGACCACGGTAATGATTTTAGAAGTGATTTTTTGGGCGCGCTTTAAAGCGGCGGACACTTCCGTGCCCAAAAAATGTGTGGAAATAATGTAATCAAAATTTTCTTTCTCTAAATAATCCTGGAATTTAGCGGCGTTCAAACCATTGTAAATCCGCCGTCCGACGGCGACGAGCGGCCGCAATGCGGGAATGTCCAACATGGCAAAAAAGAACCCCCAGACAGCGGGAAGCTTTGTAATCATCAGCGTATAGGAACCAGGATAAGATTTCTTAAAAAACGGGTTGGTGTAATCCAAGGAATCAACGAGAACGACGTGGTGAGAAGAACCGGACGATTTAAAACCGTGGGCGATGGCTTCTGCGGCTTTGCGGTGGCCGGCGCCCGCGGTGGCATAAACAATAAGAATTTTCATGAGATTTTCTTTTTACCGTTATTATTCAAAATAATATCGGTCGCGGCCAAAAGATCTTTGACGGTATAGTCGGGACGGACTTTCCAAGTCGGAACGATGTCTTGAGTATTCATCCCGGAAAGAACAAAAATAGTTTTGCATCCGGCCGTCTTTCCGGCGGTGACATCGACTTCCGTATCGCCGACAAAATAGGTTTTCGCGGCTTCTCTGAGCGGCCGTTTCATCTTTGCTAAGGCCGCCTTGATCGAACCGATGCCGGGCTTGCGGCAATCGCATCCCTGCTGGGTCGTATGAGTGCAGTAATAGACCTTTTCAATCTTTCCGCCGTGGCGCTCGACGGCGGCATGCATCCGCGCGGTAATCCGGTCCAATTTATTTTGGCTATAAATTCCTTTTCCCACCCCGGCCTGATTAGAAACCACAAAAACTGTGTAACCCATCTCTTTCAGACGGCGCAAGGCGGTGAGCGCTCCGGGAATAAAATGAAAGTCCTTGACCTTGGTCACGTAATTGCCGTTGCCCGGGAATTCATTGATGACGCCGTCACGGTCTAGAAAAACGATTTTTTTAGCCATAAAGGACCTTCCCTGATTTTCATGTCACAGAAAATCAGTATACTAAAGACAAGGAGTTCTAAGCAATACGAAAGGCAGAAATTTTCATTTCTGTCTTTTCCTATGTTTTAGACCCTAAAATGTCTTAAACGAGCGCTTTAAGACTGTCACAAACGTAGCGGATTTGTTCCTTGGTAATGTGCGGGAACATGGGCAAGGAGAGAATTTCCGACGAGACTTGCTCTGAAACGGGAAAATCGCCTTTTTGATGTCCCAATTCTTTGTAGGCTTCCTGCAAATGCAGAGGAATAGGATAATGGATCAAGACCCCGATCTTCTTTTCTTTCAAAGCTTCGGCAACATGGTCGCGGTTCGGCAAACGGATCGCATAGGTTTGATAAACATGGGTGCGATCGGACTTCGTGGGCGGAATCACGATGCCTTTGACACCTTGCAGTTCATCGCGATAAACGTCGGCCATTTTTGAACGCATCTCGTTCCACTGATCCAGGCGTTTCAATTTCGCGGAAAGAATGACCGCCTGCACGGTATCCAAACGGGAATTATAACCTTTTATTTTATGTTCATAGCGTCCTTCCCGGCCGTAATCGCGCAGCATAAGAGAATTTTTATAAATTTTCTCGTCGCTGGTAACAATCATGCCGCCATCGCCGAAGGCCCCCAAGGCCTTGGTCGGATAAAAACTGAAACACGACACGTTACCTAATGAGCCGATCCTCTTTCCTTTGTACCGGGCGCCATGCGCTTGCGCCGCGTCTTCAATGACTTTCAGATTGTGCTCCTTAGCCAGGGCAAGGATTTCATCCATATTGGCGGCCTGACCATAAATGTGTACGGGAATAATAGCCTTGGTTTTTGAGGTGATCGCTTTCTTTAATTTTTGGGGATCGAGATTGTATGTTTCCGGTTCGATATCGACAAAAACCGGCTTGGCCCCGCCGTAAGAAATACACAGGGCGGTGGCGATAAAGGTGTAAGGCGGCAAAATCACTTCATCCCCTTCCTTAATATCCAGAGCCGCTAAAGCCAGATACAAAGCATCCGTCCCCGAGTTGACCCCGACGGCATATTTAGAATCACAGTACGCCGCAAATTCGCTTTCGAAATCTTTTTCCTCTTTTCCCAGAATAAAATTCCCGGCTTCGAAAACTTTCTTCAGGCCCGGTTCAATTTCGTCTTTGATGATCCGGTATTGTTCGCTAAAATCGACAAATTGGACTTCCATGATATGACCTTTCCTGTGGATATTTACGTTATTAAATCTTTGACCGCGCTGAAAACGCCCTCGACAGCAACGCCCTGCAGGCAACGGATATGTTCACACGCCGCCCGACGGAAATTCCGGTAACACGGCCGGCACGCGACCGGGTTCGTCACGACCCGATGCGGGCCGTTAGAATACGGGCCATAAACTTTCTCATCAACCGGCCCGAAAATTGAAACGGTGCGCGTCCCCGCGGCCACCGCCATATGCAACAGTCCGCCGTCATTGACCACCGCCAGCCGGCTTTTTTTTAAAATCGCCATGGTTTGCAATAAATTCGTCGTGCCGCAAGCATTAAAGAGAGGCCATTTTACTAAACTTTGTATCTCTTTGCAAAGGGATTCCTCGGCCTGATTTCCCATTAAAATCACGTCCGCGTGAAAATCCGCGATGACCCTTTGGGTCAATTCGGCATATTGGGCTGCGGGCCAGCGCTTGAATGCGGCGTCCTTTCCCCAGCTGGCACCGCCCCCGGGACAAATAACAACTAAATTCTCCGTCGATAAATTGGCTGCCCGCAAAAATTCCTCTGCCCAAAGATCATACGACGCAGGAACCGGGATGGACATGGACTGCGGCTGGACCGTAAAACCGGTTAAGCGCAAAAGGTCCAGATAAAATTCGGCAACATGACGGCCTTCGAATCCGCCCAAAAATTTTTTTTTAGTCAAAAAAGGACTGCGGTTTTTATAATTCAAACCCACCCGCTCCTTGATTCCGGCCAAGCGGCAATAAAAACCCGCATACCAGGTCAGAGAAAGATCAAAGACCATATCATATTTTTCCGCGGCCAATTCTTTTCTGGTTTTGTGCAAAAGTTTTAAAAATTTCAGCTTGGAGCGGTCCGACACCGCTTTGTATTCGTCGCGGTCATAAATGGTCACTTTATCGATGGCCGGCCATTCTTCCAAAAGCGGGGCGGCACGGCGGTTGGCAACATAACCGATGAAAGCGTCGGGAACATTGGCCTTGATGTTCTTAATCAAGGGGACGGTAAACAACACATCGCCGATGCCGTAGGGATTGATAATGAGAAAACGCTTATTCAATTTTAGTTTTCACCCGGTGAAAAGTTTTATAACGCGGACGCAAATACAGAAATGGATTTAGAAAATTCTTTCTCTGGATGTCTTTCCAGTCGCTTTGGCTTAAAGCGTGAGCGGCCACCCTCTCCTTTATCACCGACGGGTGGGAGCCATAATAAACCGGAAAACGGTTCAGATCGCCGAAGGAATAGGCTTGCCGCCTTTCCTTTTCTTGCAAAGTCGTGATTCCCATCATTTCCGCATTGATCCGACGCTGGGTCATCACGTCCTGAGGCTGGACCCAGCCGTAATGATATAAAAAACATCCCGTATGATGGCGGCGCAAATCCTTTCCGTCGCACCGTTGAAAGCCATACGCATCCCCCATAGACTCGACGGTCCCATTGTTGCGGATGATACGGTCTTGCTTTTGATACCAGCCGCGGTCGATACGATAACGGTAATAACTGCCGTAAAAATGCAGCCACGCAAAACGCAAAGCATCGATATTTTTATGCAGACATTCTTGCATACTGCGGCGGAGTTTGGGCAGGTCCGTTTCATGCACCAATTCATCGGACTGCAAATAAAACGCCCAATCCCCCCGGCATTCCTTAAGGGCCGCATTGGTTTGCCGGGACAGTTCAATATTACCTTTAGAAAAATCCCACACCGTTTTAATGATCTTTATTTTGGGGCTTTGCAAACTTTCGATCAATCCCAGCGTGTCATCGACGGACTCGCCGACATTGACGATGAATTCATCACAAAGCGGGAGAATGGATTTGATGGATTCTAAAGCCGGGTAATTGTATTTGACGGCATTGCGGACAATGGTAAATCCGGAAACTTTCATGGGTCACGATCCGATTTCCTGATAAACGTTCAATGTTTCTTCGGCCGTTTTATGAAAAGAGAAATGTTGGGCTCGGTTTAAGGCGCGGGTCTGCAGAAGATTTTTGAGCTGGGAATCCCCGATGATCCGCAGAACCGCATCGGCGATAGCGTCGGGATTATAAGGATCCACCGTCACGGCCGCGTCGGCCGCGATTTCGGGACATGAAGACACATTGGACGTGATCACTGCCGCACCGCAGGAAAAAGCTTCCACAATAGGAAAACCAAACCCTTCATAAAACGACGGGAAAATGAAGGCCTCGCAAAGATTATAAAGGGCGCGCAGTTCATCGTCGGAAACATAGCCGGGGAAAATCACATCATTGGTTAATGAAAATTTCTTGATAACTTCGGCCAACCCTTCGACCATCCAGCCTTTCATCCCGCTGACGACCAGTTTGCCCTTGAATTTATTTTTCTTTTTTAAGATCGATAAAGCCAAAAGCAAATTCTGAAGGTTCTTGCGCGGTTCGATGGTCCCGACAAACAAAAGAAAAGATTCCGGAATCCCGCGCTTCGCTAACGCCTGCCGCGCCTGTTGCCGGTCTTCATCTTTTAAAGGGAAAAAAATGTTTTTATCTACACCCTGATAAACCAGCCGCACCTGTCCATCCTTGAGGGGAAAATATTGCCGCAGGTCATTGATCGTGCTTTGTGAACAGCAAATAATACGGTCCGCCTGGTCCACAATCTGGGTAAGTTGTTTTTCCGTAGTTTCCCGCGTCTGGGGTGTATGCCCCTCGGGATAGGTTTTATAGACCAAGTCATGCACGGTCACAATAATTTTAGTGTTGGGCATACTGATGAATTCCGGACTGGGGGCATGATAAATATCCACGGGGTTTAAAATTTTGGAAAGACCTTGGCCGAACCAGTCCACTTTGACGCTAAAGTTTTCCGCCTCGACCCGCGGAACGGTGCGTTTGAAATCAAAATATTTTTTCTGCGCATACAGCCAATATTCATTCTCCCGGTCAATTTCGCTCAGCGATTTGACCAGATTATAAGCATACCGGCCGATCCCGGTATAATTCTTAAGAAGAAAAGAGCGGCAGTTGATCGCGATGCGCATGATTAAATTCTATGACCTTTTAAACGGAGAAATTTTTCGACGGTCTCAACGGCATAATCCAGTTGAGCCAATTCGATGTCCTGGTGGATCCCAAAATGAAAACCCTGGTCGGCACAGTATTCCGCTTCCGGAAAATCCCCCAGATTGTGACCCAAAAACGCATAACTCAGACATTGCGTCGGAAGCGAATAAAAAAGATTGCGGGAATCGATGCCCGCATGATCAAGATACTCGACACATTCATCCTTGGTAAAATTCAGGCCCGGCCTGAGAATGACCGAGTAAGCATGCGGCCCGATTTTTTCTCCCTTGGCTTCTTTGATCGTAATAAAATATTTGTCAAACTTTTGGAAATGTTTTATCAGATAAAGGAGATTTCTCCGACGGAGGCCTAAAATATCTTCGTAAATCCTGATATTTCCCAGACCCACCGCCGCTTCCAGTTCATTCATCTTTGCGGAAAATCCGATCCGCCGAAATTCAAATTTCCCCACGATGCCGTGATTGCGCAAAGAGCGCAAGGCTTCTGCCATCTTGGAATCATCGGTCGTGACAATACCGCCTTCAATTGTCGTGATGATATGCGCCGCATAAAGACTGTACGCCGCCATGTGCCCGAATGTCCCCACCCGTTTTCCGTTGAGCTCCGCTCCGTGCGCTTCGGCGGCGTCTTCGACGACATAAAGGTTATGACGGCGGGCGATCTTCATGATCTGATCCATGTCCGCGGGTTTGCCCATCAAATGGACCGGCATGATCCCCCGGGTCCGCGGCGTGATCACCGATTCAATTTTATCGACATCGATATTTAATGTTTCCCGTTTCACGTCGACAAAAACCGGTTTAAATCCAGCCTGAAAAACCGCATTGCCCGTGGCCACAAAGGTCAAAGCGGGAATAATAATCTCGTCACCGCGCTGGGCCCCATAATCATAAAGGACCGCCAAAGCCAAAGCGTCAGCGTCCGTGCCGCTGGAAACGGCCACCGCTTCTTTGGCCTGAAAAATTTTTGCGAACTGCTCCTCGAATTCAGCGACATATTTTCCCCGCGTCACAAACTTGGAATCCAAGGCCGCATCAATCAATTCCCGCGCCTCCCCGGTAATTGAAACGGTCCCGAAGGGCAGACGATATTGGGATTTGGCTTCAACGCTTAAAACTTTAGTTTTTGCACTCACGACTCAGAAACCTTTCTGATGATTTCTTCGGCCCGCGAATAACGGTCCGGCGTACCAATGTCTAAAAATTCATTCTCCACGACAAAACCCTTGAAACGCTCGCCCAGCGTAACCGGCAACAAAGGAAAGAAATCACGTTCAATCGAAAATTTAGCTGAAGGCATCAAATCCAAAATCTTTTTATTAAAACAATAGACCCCGACATTCACCAACCCGCCTCCGGGGACATCTTTTTTTTCTTCAAATCCCTTGATCAAATCATTTTCACCGAGGATGATCGTGCCGTAATCCCGGCTGTCGGGAATATGGGCCACCGAAAGGGTCGCGGCACTTTTTTGGGCCAAATGAAATTGCAAAAAAGCCGCATAATCCAACGCGCAAAAACAATCTCCGTTCATGACAAAAATCTGGTTCGATTTAACAAATGAGCGCGCATGTTTGATCGCGCCGCCCGTACCCAAGGGCGTGTCTTCTTTTGAAAACTCAATCGTCAACCCTAAATTATTTTCGCGGTAATACTTTTCGACCTGATCCGCGTGATAACCCACAGCGAGAATGACCCGGCGGAACCCTTGCCCGTGCAAATATTTCAATATTTTACTCAAAAAAGGTTCTTCTCCGACGGCAGCCATGGTCTTTTGCGACTCGCCGATTGTAGAACGCAAACGTGTGCCTAAACCCCCGCAGAGGATCACAACATCAATTTTTGCTAAATTCTTACCGGGCGTTTTCATGATGATCCGAGGAAAGCGGTTGATGTTGATCCATGGTCCTGATGGCTTGATACATCATCAGCAAAAAGCCGATATAAAAAATAAGCAGCGGGATCTTGAGCATTCGTATTCTCTCCAGAGGCTTATTTTGCCCAAGATGGAAAACCGTGATCACGGCCAAAGCCAGCATGGCCGGTCCCAGAGCAAAGGTCGCTGACCACAAAACCGGATAAAGGCCCTCACCCTTCCCGACGAGACGAAAAACAAAAGGCATGATCGACAATAAAATAAGGCCGGGAATATAATAACTTCTCTTTATGATCTTTTCTGTCACGCGACCAGCCCCGAGTTGGGTTGATAAAAAATAATCTGGCTTCCCAATGTTTCAAATTTAAATGGGATTTCGAGAAGATTCTTCAGCCGGGCGCGGATATGGGGCTGGACTTGGGGCGACGCGAAGATCAAAACAAATCCGCCCCCGCCCGCGCCAAGGAGCTTTCCTCCCTGCGCTCCGGCTTCCCGGGCCGCGTTATAAATTTCATCAATGTGCGGGGTCGAAATCTTTTCCGAAAGACTACGTTTCAACTTCCATCCCTCATGAAGCAATTGACCGAAATCGAGAATATTACCCGTCTTTAAAACATCCAGCGCTTGGGTGGCCATGGCATAAATTTCATTGAGTTCTTGGGTTTTGTGGGGAGTGTTCTTAATTTGATGAGCCGCTATCTCGGAAGCGGTCCGAGAAAATCCGGTAAAAAACATCATCAAATGCGACTGCAGCTCCCGTAAACGGTCCGGTCCCACGGTGACCATGCGCACCTGTAAATGATTCGGGCCGCCAAACTCAATAAAATTAAATCCGCCGTAAGCCGCCAATGTCTGGTCCTGACAGCCCACATTTTCCTTGATCAAATCCTGTTCCACATGGATCGCTTCCATGGCCAATTGCTCTTTCGTGGGGATGGTCCCTTTGAGTGCGTACAAACTGTTTAAGAGCCCGACGGTAAAAGAAGAACTCGATCCCAGACCGGTGCGCGCGGGCAAATCACCGTCGTGATGGATTTCAATCCCTTCATGAATATTCAAAAACTTAAGCACCTCGCGGACCGAGGGATGGTCGATCTCGTCGACTTTCTTCACATGCTCGGTCACCGAATAAATAATCCGCGACTTGTGTTCGAAAAAAGGCGGCAAATACCGGCAGGTGATGTAACAATACTTGTCAATGGTCGTCGCCAGAACCGCACCTTTATGACCCTGATACCACGCCGGATAATCGGTCCCCCCGCCAAAAAATGAAACCCGAAAAGGTGTGCGGGAAATAATCATATCGCGACCTTTTGTTCCAGTATTTTTCTCTTGAGTTTTATCTTAGTCGAGCGCAGGGTTTCCTCAACGGCCAAATTCCCGAATTTCCTTTCCAGCAAACCCAAGAATTGCGGGTTCGTATGATATTGCATCCAGGCCTTATCTCTAAATTCAAGGACCTGGTGAGCGGAAAGATATTTCGTGGGCAGAGGCTGGGCATTATAAGAATGCTGGGAAAATCCAGAATAGGTGTCCGGCAATGACCATCCCGCTTTCCGCGCTTGGCCGTGCAAAGGACTGCCCGGATAGGCCATCGCCGAATAAAAATTGGCTTCTTCCGTGTTCATTTCCATGGCCAAATCCAAGGTCATCTGCATGCTTGCCACATCGTCCTCGGGAAGGCCGAAAATATAATTCGCAATGACATTGATATCATGGGCGCGGATCTTTCTGACGACTTCGCGAATGTCAACGTCTTCAAAACGTCCTTTGGTCACATCCTTGCGAACCCGCGTGTTGCCGCTCTCAATCCCTAAGGCGAGCCAATTGACCCCGGCTTTTTTCAAAATATCCAAATACTGTTCCTTGACGGTATCCACGCGGGAATAACACCAGATATTGAATTTGTACCCGCGCTCGATGATGAGCTCGCAGACTTTGACAAAATGATTTGCGTTAAGAACAAAGAGTTCGTCCGCGATCTTGATATTGGTGATTCCTTCATCGGCAAAAAAGTCGAATTGTTTAATAATAAATTCCGGGTCCCAATAACGAAAGACGGCACTTCCGTCGGAGAATTCATTTTCCTGGCGATTGATGATATTGATCATGCAGAAAGAACACTTCATGGGACAGCCCAAACTGGTATACAGCGCGGCAAACGGCTGGCGCCGGATATTATTGGAATAGGAATGCCACAACGCGGTGCGGTAACGTTTCATGGGCAAACGGTCCCAGGCCACACCCGGCAGATCCCGGGGAAGATTTTCTTTAGCCACGATGGGCGACGGAGGATTCAAAAAAACATGTCCATTTTCGCGATATCCCAAGCCCAAGACCTTGTCGAGCTGATCCACAAGATTCGTCTGCAGCAAATTTGAAATCGTATAAACACCTTCATTCTGACAAACAAAATCAATAAAGGAATGGCGTTCTAAGACCTCGCGCGATAAAGCCGCCACATGCCCGCCGACAAAAAGTATTTTTGTTTCCGGCACATGCCGTTTCACAATTTCGGCCAGAGACACCGCGCCTTCCATGTTTTGTGAACTCGCACTGGGCTGTTGACCGTAAACAACAAAGCACGTCACCTTGGGATTCAAGTCCGAAATGTATTGGGTGGATTCAGCGTCGGAGAAAGCCAACGCCTCGCTGTCTAAAATGGCCGCACGGTAACCATCTTTCAAACAATGCGCGGTCAGCATTCCCGCCCAAATCGGCGGTTCGATCGCGGCATAAACCGTGCTCAAGTCCTGGTAAACTTTATAGGACGCATTGGCTTGCACAAAGAGGATATCGATTTGCTTAGATATTGGCATACTGGTTCCTCTTTATGACTTGATAGGCCTTGATCAGTTCGGTGATTCCCATGGTCAAGGAAACATCCGGTTTAAATCCGGTCTTTTCAATTTTTTCATTGCTCACAATGTAGTCGCGCTTGTCCGGATCTTCGCCGATTGTGGCTTCCATAAAATAAAAATCCTTCACCTGCTTCTGGATTTCTTGGCAAAGTCCCAGCTTACTGATATTAGCGTCGGAGAGTCCAACATTGTAAGCTTGGTTTTTCATCTTTTCAAAATTTTTAATACAATGGCTAAAGGCCTTGGCCACGTCCCGAACGTGAATAAAGTTCCGGTTAAAATGGGCCTCGAAGAGGACAACGAAACGGTCATACACCGCGCGGTAAACGAAATCGTTGACCAGCAAATCCAGACGCATGCGCGGCGAAACCCCGAACGCCGTCGCCAGACGGAGCGTGATGGCCTGACCTCCGGCGAGGATGGCATTTTCGGCGTCGACTTTCAGCTTCCCGTAAAGAGAAATGGGGCGCAAGGGTGTATCCTCCGTACAGAACTTTCCTTTTTCGCCGATCCCGTAGCCGCTGTTTGTCGTCGGAAAAATAATGATCTGGTCCGGACTGCGCAATTGTAAAATCATATTCACCGCATCGAGCAGAATTGACTGCGCGGCGATCGGGTCCTTGGCACACAAAGGCGCCCCCGTTAAACACGCCAACGGAAAAATGGCGTCTGCGTCCTTCATCAATTGGCTCATTAAATTTTTATCGCGGGTATCGCCGCGGACAATGGTCAAATGGGGATGATAGCAGACATCCAGAAGGGAAGTTTGGTTGTACATGAAATTGTCGAGGGCAGTGATCTCATGGCCTTCCGATAAAAACCGCGGTATCATAACCGACCCCAAATATCCCGCAGCCCCGGTGATCAAAATCTTCATAAAAGAACGTCCTTTCTCACTTAAATGATCCGCTGAATTCCTTCTCTTAATCCAAATTTAGGCTTCCAGCCCATTTTCTTGATCCGGCGGCTGTCCAGCAGTTTTCGCATGGTCCCGTCGGGTTTTGTCGTGTCAAAAACAAACTTTCCCTGATAATCGACGGCCGAGGCGATCAATTGGGCCAAATCCTTGATCGAAATGTCTTCCCCGACTCCCACATTGATCAGTTCTTCACCGTTATAATTCTGCATTAAAAACACCGCGGCTTCTGCAAAGTCTTCGCTGAAAAGAAATTCCCTTTTGGGCTTCCCTGTCCCCCATAAGGTCACTTTTTTTTCATTCTTCTCGACGGCCTGCGAAAACTTTCCCAACAGAGCGCCTAAAACATGAGCCCGCTGACTGTCGGTATCCGTCGCCGGACCGTAAAGGGTTGCGGGTACCATGGCAATGGCATTAAATCCATATTGCCGCCGATAAGCCCGGCACATTTCAAGGCCCGCGATTTTGGCCACGGCATAAGGCTGGCTCGTCGGTTCTAATGCCCCGGTCAAAAGATATTCTTCCTTAATGGGCTGAGGACAAAACTTAGGGTAAACGCAGGAGCTGGCGATATAAAGCAATTTTTTGACTTTGTGGGTGTAGGCAGTATGGATAATGTTGTTTTGGCTTTGCAAATTTCCATAAATAAAATCGCCGCAAAATTTCTGGTTGGCCTCAATGCCCCCGGAAAGGGTCGAGCCAAGAAAAACATATTCCGGCCGCGTTTTCTTGAAAAAAGATTCCACCTGTTTTTGATTAAACACGTCCCATTTTTCCGGGCCCGCGGAAATGACATTCTTATAACCCTGCTCCGCTAAATAATCATACAGCGAATGCTCGATGATATCATTGTGTCCCACGATCAGAATACGCGATTGTTTTTTCATTTCAAATTATAGAAATTTCCATGTTCGATCATCAGTGTCGAACGGCCGTCTTCCCGTTGAAAAGCATATTTATACGCCGGAAAAATTTCCTCCGGCTCATTGAGCTCGACGACGTCGATTGTGGAAAACAATTTGCGAAAAGCGTCGGCGTAATTCCCAATATGCTGATGACCGGGATGAACCGGAGCGTCCGGCCCGGTAGCGACACGGATAATGGCTTTAGTCAGCAATGTTCCATTGCTGATAGCGGGAATTTTATCCAGCATATTGGTCATGTCGGACGTGGCCAAAAGCAAGAAGTTTTGCCGCGGATAAACCGAAATCGGAATATATCCCGCCAAAGCCATGCCGATTGTAAATTGCATTTGAAAACTTTCATTGATCGGCATTTCCAGCGTCCGGTCTTTGGGACAGTCCCGCAATGTCTGAAACATAAACGTCCCCGGCCCAGCCACCGTCTGGCCGACAAACATCGCCCGTTCTTGAGTAGCCAGCCATTCCATGGTGCGTTTTAATTCGTCGAAATATTTCATAATTCTCCAGAATAGAAGTTACTCTTTTAAAACAGTCTTGATCCACTTTTTTAACTGTGGCAGACGGTTTTTAATGACCCGCCAAACGTTCACAACATCGACTCCCATATAGTCGTGGATCAAAACATCTCTCATCCCTGCAATTTTTTGCCATTCAATATCTTTATGCTTATTCTTAAAGTCTTTGTCGATCTTTTTAGCCGCTTCACCAATAATTTCTAAATTTCGGATCACCGCGTCCTGAGCCATTTTATTCTTCAAAAACTCAAGCTCTTATAAACCCCGCGTATAACTATCAATATTATTAATAGCATCGGAAATGTGATACAAATAAACCTTATTATCGTGACTCATAAATAAATAGCCTCGCGTAAAACCCGACTACGGATGTAACGACTTAATGACCGCGGCGTTACCACATCAACCTTTTTCTTAAATAGCTTTTCAAGATCATTTTTCAGCCCGACTTGATCAAAAAGATCAGCGTCCTTTTCAAACTCCACTAAAAAGTCCAGATCACTGCCTTTGACAGCTCGGCCCGTCGCATAAGAACCAAAAAGCGCAATCCTCTTGACCTTATTTAATTTAAGAAGACCTTTAAATTTTATCCCGCTAAAAGCTGGTTCTAATTGTTTTTGGATCATTGTTTCATCCTCGGATGGTTTTTCCAAAGATTCGCAAAGAAATCCCTATCTTTCTCATCATGATCTATTTTCTTTCCCTAAAACTTGATCAATTTCCCTAATCCGGAATGCGGATAGCCATTGACATATTGGAAATAAATGATTTTAGATTCATACTTTGTGCCCTTAAACCAAGGCTCCGGGCTGCCCCAGACTTCCCGGGTATTGGTCATGACACTGACCCCATTGTCGCAGACAATGAATTTGACCGGAAGATCAAAATTGCAAGCATATTTCACGGCTTCAAAGAAAATACCTGTTTCCGACGACATTTCACCGCAAAAAAGAAAAGCCCGTCCCTTTTTATTCTGGTTCTTGAGGGCCCACGCGACACCGGTCGCCGTTCCCATCAAACTGCCCACAATGCCGGAACATAGAACATGATATTCAGGAAAACAGAGGGAAATGCTTTTTCCTTCGAGAATGGCCTGCTTGACTTCTTCCGGAGGCACACCCTTAAGGAGAGCCAGTTCGTGGGAATCCCAAAACCCAAAGACATAATCCTCATCGCCAATGTTCTCTTCGCGAAAAATGCAAATCAACTGCTCTTCGCGACCCGAACGCAAATGCACCGGAGCGCGAATCGCCCCCGTCGCAAAAACTTCCGCAATCTCTTGTTCAAACTTGACGATATCGTCCTTGGTCAATTTTGTTTTCATAGTGTTTGTCATTATAACCTTTTACGTTTGGCAATCAACATCAGACAAAACTTTATTGCCGGTCGGAGAAACGGTTGATTTTAAACCACTCGAGCGTTTCTTTCAGTCCCTGTTCGAGGGGAACCTGGGGCTGCCATTTGAGATGTTTTTTGGCCAAGGCAATATCCGGGCACCGTTGTTTTGGATCATCCACCGGCAGAGGACGAAAAACAATTTTGCTGGTTGTCCCGGAAAGTTTTAAAACCAAAGCCGCAAATTCCAGCATGGTGAATTCTTTGGGATTGCCGATATTGACCGGTTCATGAAGATCGGAATACAACAAACGAACAATGCCTTCAATCAAGTCCGAATAAAAACAAAAGGACCGCGTTTGTTTTCCATTTCCATAAATGGTCAGCGGTTTATGATGGAGGGCTTGATCGATAAAGTTAGGCACCACCCGGCCGTCTTTGACCTGCATGCGCGGGCCATAAGTATTAAAAATACGCACGATCGCGGTGTTGACCTTATGATAACGGTGGTAGGCCATGGTCAGGGCTTCGCCGAAACGTTTGGCTTCGTCATAAACTCCCCGCGGACCGATAGTATTGACATGTCCCCAGTATGTTTCTTTTTGGGGATGCTCCAGCGGGTCCCCATAAATCTCCGACGTGGAAGCGACTAAAAAACGCGCCTTTTTCAATTGGGCCAAAATAAGAGCGTTGTGGGTACCGTAAGATCCCACTTTTAATGTCGCAATAGGATGCTGTAAATAATCGACGGGGCTGGCCGGGGAAGCAAAATGCAAAACATAATCAACCTTGCCTGGAACCGCAAAGGGCTGACTTACGTCCTTTTTAAAAAAATTAAAATCTTTGTTCTTGGTCAAATGACGGATATTTTCCAGGCACCCGGTGAGTAAATTATCGACCGCAATGACCTTGTGCCCATCAGCCAATAACCGGTCGCAGAGATGACTGCCCAAAAAACCCGCGCCTCCGGTTATCACCGCTACTTTTTTTTTCATAAAGGACCCTGACTTTAAAGTTTAATCACTTTTGTACTCTTGACTGTGCCAAAAACATTGCGCGTATCAAAAATCAATTTTGCGGATTTAAGAATGGTCTTATAGTTGACGTCGGTGTGATCAGTTGCGATGACTACACAATCAAATGCGGCTATATTTTTCTCACTCAGTTCAATGGAATCCATATCCAAAGTGCCTATTTTCAAATAGGGAATGATGGGATCATGATAAGCCACTTTGACATCATGGCTTTTTAGAATTTCGATCAACCGCAAAGAGGGAGATTTTCGCAAGTCCTTAACATCTTTTTTATAGGTGACACCCATAATGAGTATCTTAGAACCGGCAAGGGTCTTCTTTTTTAACAAGTCTTTGATCCGTCCGACGGCATAAAGAGGCATATGGGAATTGGTATCGGCGGAAAGTTTGATATATTTCGAATTAAATCCATACTTCTTGGCTTTCCAATGCAGATAAAGAGGATCGTCGGGAATGCAGTGGCCGCCGACACCCAGCCCGGGATAAAAAGGCATAAAACCAAACGGTTTGGTCTTGGCCGCGGCGATGACCTCCCAAATATCGATATTGAGCTTATGGCACATCATGGTCAATTCATTGATCCAGCCGATATTGACGATGCGAAAAGAATTCTCCAAAAGTTTGGTCATCTCAGCGGCGTCCGCGGAAGAAACCACGTGGACTTCCTTGATGATCCTTTCATAAAGCGCCTTGGCCAACTGCCCGCTCTTTTCGTCAATGCCGCCGACAATTTTAGGAATTTGGGTGACCGGATATTTCTTATTGCCCGGGTCAATGCGTTCCGGAGAAAAGGCCAGATACAAACCTTGGCCGATTGTCCTTCCCGGTTTTTGCAAAACCGGCAAAATCAATTCCCGCGTCGTGCCCGGGTATGTCGTGCTTTCCAGAATAACTAAGGTATCTTTCTTGATATAGGTGTCGATGATTTTCACTGCATTGACGATAAAGGAAACGTCCGGCGTATATTTTCGCCGCAAAGGAGTAGGAACACAAATGATAATCACATCCGCCGACTTGAGCAGGGCAAAATCCGTAGACGCAATGAGGTCACCCCCATCGACGGCATGGGTAAGATCGGAAGACGTAACGTCGGCGATATAATTTTTCTTGGTGCGGACCCGCTCGACGCGATCCATGTCGGTATCCAATCCATACACTTTAAATCCCGCTTTGGCAAAGTTCACGGCCAAGGGCAAACCCACATAACCCAGGCCCATGACCCCGATCACGGCCTTTTTATTCTGAATCTTTCTTTCTAAAATCTTAGCCATTAAATCTTCCCACCGCGGCCGATCCCATAATATTCAAACCCCATATCCATGAGATTGTCATTTTTATATAAATTGCGTCCATCAAAAATCATGGGTTGACGCATGATTTTACGCAGACGCTTAAAATCAATCTGGCGGAATTCTTCCCATTCTGTCAGCACAATCAGGCAATCCGCGCCTTTGACCGTACTGTAAACATCATGGCCAAACGATACGCCTTTAAAGACTTTCCTCGCCTGTTCCATGGCTTGAGGATCATAAGCCTTGATCTTAGCACCTTCCGCCTGCAAGCGGTGAATGATATCCACCGACGGGGCATTGCGCATATCATCGGTGTTGGGTTTAAAAGCCAGCCCCAGAACACCGATAGTTTTTCCTTTGATGATCCATAATTTATCTTCCATCAAACGGACAAAGGCCGTTTTCTGTTCTTCATTGGTTTGGCGAACGGCCTTCAGAAGATGAAAATCATAACCGCTTTTTTCGCTCAAGCGGATAAACGCATCGACGTCTTTGGGAAAACAACTGCCGCCGAAACCGATCCCCGCATTCAAGAAACTTGCGCCGATGCGCTTGTCATACCCCATGCCTTCGGTGACTTTAAGGACGTCGGCGCCGACGCGGTCACAAATCTGGGACAGGGCATTGGCAAAAGAAATTTTGGCCGCCAAAAAAGAATTGGACGCATGCTTGATGATTTCCGCCGAAGTCATGTTGGTCACAATGATACGGGTCTTAAGCGGCTTATAAATTTCCTTGAGCAGTTCTTCCGCTTTTTTCGATTCCACGCCAATGACCACGCGGTCGGGACTCATAAAATCCGCAATGGCCGAACCTTCCCGCAAAAATTCCGGATTGGAAGCGACATCGAAGGGCAGGCTCCGTTGAGGGCCGTTAAACTTCTTGGGCAAATTGAGTTTGATCGTATGTTCAATGCGCTTGCCCGTTTCCGCCGGGACCGTTGATTTCTCCACGATCAATTTGTAGGAATCCATGCTCAAAGCAATCTGACGGGCCACGTTTTCGACAAAGGTCAAATCGGCATCGCCGTTTTTCTTCGACGGCGTTCCCACCGCGATAAAAATGACCTGCGAATGTTTGGTCGCTTCCTTGATCGTTTCACAAAAAAACAATTTCTTCTTTTTGACTTGTTTGGTCATCAATTCCTGCAGGCCCGGTTCATAAATCGTGGCGATGCCTTTGCGCAGTTTCTTTATTTTTTCGCGATCATTGTCAACGCAATAAACGGTATGCCCGATAGCCGAAAGGCACACTCCGGTCACCAGACCGACATATCCTGTTCCCACAATTCCGATATTCATGCAAACTTCCTTTCTTAAAACTTAACGGGCGCCCGCTTTCACACGGTTAAACCCGGTCCCAAAATCGATCGCCAAATCCGGAAATTCCTTGAGCGTAAAAACAACCCAGATCGCATCTCCGTCGGTCTCTTTGTGATTAAAACTGAATTTCATCTCCCATTCATGAAGGTCGCGCACAATGGTGTAACCATGCTCCTTATTGATGCCGTGATCCACATCCCAGCGATGGTACATTTCAAAATACCATTTCTGGTTGATCCGGTAATTCAACTGGCCGGTAATCTGATCATCGACGGCGCGGGAATATCTTTTTCCCAGACTCACCGACCATTTGTTTGCCGGATCATTCAAATACACATCTAAATTCGCAGAACTCAGATGGTCCTCGAGCGTATCATAATTGGTTTCCGCATAAAAGGACACCAAACGGTTGGGCAAGAAATCCGTCTTGGTGTTGACGGTGTTAAACCCGCCTTTGTGCCTATCTTCCTTAAGATAAAAATTCGACGATAGCAAAAACCGCAAAAGATCTTCGCCTTTACCGTCGCGCTTGGTCTGCAGTTTATTTTCCAGCGCCAGGGTCATGCCGTGCGCCCGCTCGAGAGCATCAATGCCGTCAAACTGAACCAATTTGGCGGATTCCAGACTAGGGTCATGCGTATAAAAATAAGCCACCGACGGAGTCACAACGTGTCGCAAACGGTTGATATCCAAACGCAAAAGATTCGTTTTTACGTCATACACGCGAAAAAATTTGGTGCTCACATCTGCCCCGGTCCGAAATATTCCCCGCACGGTGTTATCGTTTTCTTTGGTCAAAGTTTTAGAATAATAGGTTTCTTGGCCGCCGACAAAAGGACGCAGTTCAAAAATACTCGCCTTGAAAGGATAGGAAATTTCGTTGTTTGTGTCTACCCGCATGGTCTCATAGCGGTTGACCATGGGACTGGGCTGCAGCTTAGCGAGGTTGGAGTAGGTGCTATTATTTTTCCAATAGAATCCGGTTCCGAATATCTTGTGCCCGGGCAGAATATAATTGATTTCCGGTAAGCGGTCAATGGCGGACGCAAAACGGTTGACGCGGACATCGTTTCGTAAACTCAATGTCCCGGCGGTTGAGAACCCGCGCGTTAAAAGAAAATAGGTCGGGGGATTGCTGTCTTTCTCATATTCCCGCGAAAAGAAATCTTTTAAGAAATCAGCGTCGCTCAATTTATAATATTGCCACGTCGCCTGGGTCTGGTTATTGATGTCCCATTTGTGCCGCCATTCGCCTTTGAAACGCTCTTTTTCTACGACGGGGACATCATTATTTTTATTAAAATCAAAAAAGAATTTGTCATTATTCAAACGTTCCTGCGTGTAATAGATCCTCATAAAACCGTTACCGAACCGGGGGTCGGTATAATTCAAATCCGCGCCTTCTCCCAAACCTCGGCGGGACCGGTAATCCAAATGCAAAACCGTATTCACATTGTCATTCCAATAATAACGCCATTGGGACAGAACAAACGTTCCCCATTTTTTATCATAACCGGGAGTAAAGGTAAACATGGGTTTGTTATGACGCAGATCCTGAGTATAGCGGGGGATCCACAACACCGGAATCTGGCCCAGCACCAAGGTCGTACTGCGGGCCACGGCCTTGTCTCCTTGGTAAATGTCTACCTTGCGGGATTTCAAACGAAAATGAGGATGGTCTAAATCGCAGGTGGTGATGTATCCATCTTGCAGAATAATATGATTCGGTCCTTCTTTGGTGATTTTCTTTCCGGCGCCGTAAAAAGGTTTGGATGTGACCTTGGCATCGATAAATTCTCCTTTGAGCGTCACAAAATTATAAATCAGTTTCTCGCCGGTCAAACGCGAGTCTTCCCGGATTAAAACCACATTACCCTCAGCGATGCCGACATTTTGTGAACGGTCAAATTCCAAACGGTCGCAATAAAGGGTGACTCCCGTTCGCTTCACAACCACATTTCCCGTGGCAATAACCTTGCTGTCCGTTACCGAATATTGGACCTGATCTCCGTTAAGTTCAACGGGTGCCGCATCGGTTTGGGCAAAAACAGCCGTCCCGGGCCCACATAATAAAATTAAACTGATCCACAGCGCTCGTGTCATTGACCTTTTCCCGGATCGGTCAACAAAACCTCGGCGCCCAAAATACCCGCATCATACCCCAAGGCGGCGTGAACGATCTTGACCATTTGCGCCTGAACCTTCATGGCTCGCGCCGTAATGACTTTTTGAATAGTAGGATAAAGAAAAGGGAAATTATTGGAAACCCCGCCCCCCATAATGATCAAAGGCGGATTTAAAAGATTGACCACCCCCACTAAACCATTGCCGATGTGGGTTGCGGTTTCTTCAAAGAAATTCAAAGCTGTCGGATCGCCTTTTTCCGCGAGAAGATGAACATCCGGAATGCTTAAATCTTTTCCGAAAACCCGGCTGATTTTTTCTAAAAGCTGCTGGTTGCCGACGTAAGCCTCAAAACACCCATACCCGCCGCAGTTGCAGGGCGGGCCGGATTCGTTAAGAGGCATATGCCCGATTTCGCCGGCGACAAAACCGGGACCGCGATACAATTTTCCTCCCAGAATCAAACCGCCTCCTACACCCGTACCCAGAGTGAAACAAAGCAGATCATTGTGACCTTGGCCCGCGCCAAATTTCCATTCTCCTAAGGTGATCATATTGACATCATTTTCCAAGACGGTAGGAAGACCAAACTCGGCTTCACAAATTTTTCGTAAGGGCACATTGTTCCAGCCCTGAATATTGGGCAAAAAAATAACCAATCCCTCAAAGGGATCAACCGAACCGGGAAGTCCAATGCCAATCCCTCTGAACTGGGACAACGCCAGACGGGAATCTTTAAGAAACGTTCGGATATGCGCAAAGAGGGCGGATATCAGGTCCTGGGGATTGCAAGCGTGAGGCTGGGTCGACATCATACTGCGGGCTAAAATGTTTCCTTGAGTATCAACGACGCCGAACTTAACACTCGTCCCGCCGACATCAATGCCTAGAACCAAATTTTCCATGAGATATAAAAGGATTAACAGTGTTTAATAAGATTTACGCCGTGCGTAAATTTTAATCTATCGTTATGATTGAGGCTTACTGATCCGACGAATCAGAAAAATCTGCACATCGCGTAAGATTGTTAAAAGAAGGCCTTATTCTAACGAAAAAACAGATAGCTTTCAAGCGGTTATTCAAGACCCAAATTCCTACTTAGAAAATGATTCTCCCCTCGAGACCTCGACGAGTGAAATTTTTCACCCATTGGGTGAAAGGCTGCTCGTCGATAAACGGTTTCTAAGTAGGAATCGGGGTCAAGAGGTGCTGCTCCCCGAACTCCTAATTAGAACTCAAAATACAGCATTATTTTTAACAAAAAACATTTCTTAAGCAATCGGGATCGTTTTTGTCTTCTTTAAATAGCCTTTTTCAGCAGTATCTTTAGGAATGTTGAATATTGGAGAATTTT
>JANPFV010000098.1:0-27073 GCA_031423615.1 Candidatus Omnitrophota bacterium | reverse complement strand
TATCTCTATCGGGAATTGTGGCCGCGGTGGCCGCACTTTTTTTTGGTCTGCATCCTATGCATGTGGAATCCGTGGCCTGGATCACGGAAAGAAAAGATGTCTTGTATGGTTCATTCTATTTGCTGGCCTTGATATTTTATTGGGATTATTTGGCGGGGAAACGAAAGTTTTTTTATGCGGCGAGTCTGGCTTGCGGTTTTTTAAGTGTCCTCGCCAAGCCCATGGCGTTGAGTTTGCCATTTGTCCTTTTTCTTCTCGATTGGTTTTATGGGCGTAAACTGGAGCGAAAAATATTTTTTGAAAAAATTCCCTTTGGGTTGGCGATATTTTCCATTGCCTGGTTGACCTATGCTATGAATTCGCGGGCGGTGGGTTTTGTTTTTCCCGAATCTATTTTGATATGGATTTGGACAGCCCTGTTTTATATCAGGAAATTTCTTTTTCCTTGGGATTTCCTCCCGCTCTATCAACTGCCGTCGCCCATCCAGATCACCCATCCGGAATTTGCTTTCTCCGTTATAGGTGTTTTGTTCATCGGGGTCGTTTTATTTTATTTTCGGAAAAACCGTTGGCTGATTTTTGCTTTTTTATTTTATTTTGTTTCCATTTTCTTTCTTCTTCGCTTTGACGATCGAGTGGATCTCTGCATTGTGGCCGACCGCTTTATGTATCTGCCCAGCATTGGGATTTGTATTTTGGCGGGAATTTATTTTAAAAAATTATGGAATTGGGGTCGCCATAAAAATTTTAATTTTCAAATGATTGCGATTTCGGCTATGGCCGGATGTTTTCTTTTTCTGGGATTCTCGACGTACCGGCAAAGTCAAATTTGGGGCGATGAAATCAGTTTTTGGAATAGTGTTTTGAAACATTATCCACAAGCGGCCCTGGCTTATAATCAGCGTGCCCTGGCTTATAAAGCGAAAGGCGATCTTAAAGAGGCCTTGCGCGATTATTCTCAAGCTATCGCTCTTTTTCCTGATTATGATTTTGCTCTGACCAATCGTGGCACGGTTTATAAGGAAATGGGGAAATATGAAAGCGCCTGGGCCGATCATTCTCGGGCCATTGCCGTTAATCCCGGTTTTAGTGAGGCCTATTTTAATCGCGGGAATGTTTCTTTTGCCGTGGGGGATTTTAAAGGGGCGCTGGCGGACTATGATAAAGCGATCCAGACGGTGAGCATTTCTGCTCGACGGAAATCGACGCCCTATCAGGCCGAAGTTTATAGCCGGCGGGGATCAGCCCATTTTTTTGCGAAGCATTATGATAACGCTTTATGGGATTTTAATCAGGCCCTGAAAATCGACTCCAATAATATTGTCGCTTTGGATAATCGTGCCATTATCTTTAGTCTCCGAGGGGAAAAAGAGAAAGCTTTGCAAGACTTTGCGAGATCGCTCATTTTGGTTCCACAAAATCCCATTAATTATGTGAACCGGGCGCAACTTTTGAATCAAGTGGGAGACCGCGCGGGCGCTTTGCGGGACATCGCCGCCGCCCTGGCCCTCAGTCCTGACAACAAAAGGGCCTTGGCTTTAAAAGTCATTCTGGAGAAATAATAGTTTTACTCATCGAATCAGCAAGCATCAATCCTAACGATAGATCAAAACTGGCCCACAAAATTTATTGTCGTGCCGTTTACTTCGCGTGGGCTTCTAAATTGATATTGATTATAACGTCGTTGCCAAGAACAAATCCCCCCTGATCCATCTGTTTGTTCCATTTTACGTCATAATCCTGGCGATTGATTTTGGTCTGTCCGGAAAGACCGATGACTTGATCCCCACCCATGGGACTGGTAATGGGTCCAGCAATGGTCATAGGAAAGGTAATGGATTTTGTAACACCCTTGATGGTAAGATCGCCCGTCACAGTGTAGATCGGGCCTGAGCCTTTGACGCTGGTGCTTTTAAAAGTGATAGTGGGATTGGTTTCGGCGTCAAAAAAATCGGCGCTGCGCAAATGAGTGTCGCGTTGCTCATTGCCCGTATTGATGCTTTTGGTTTGGATTGTTGCAGAGACAGCGTTCGCCGTCGGGTTTTTGGCATCTAACGTGATCATGCCATTAAAGGTCGTGAAGGTTCCGGTGACGTCGCTGACCATCAAGTGCTTGATGGAAAACCCGACGCTGGAATGCGCGGGATCAATCGTGTAGGTGTCGGCCATTGCGGCACTCGTCAGAGCGGTCGCACATATGAGGCTCACTAAGCTGATACGAAAGAAATTCATGATATCCTCCATTGTTAAAGTTAGGTGTAACCTTTCCTATTTAAGCCTAATCGACAGGAATGTCAAACTTTTTTTATCATCCGTATATTTTATAAAATAATTTTCAGTGATTTTTTAAGAGTTTTGGTAGAATGTTTCCGTCATGATGAAATGGCTCCAGAATTATTCTGCAAAAAAAGGTCACCAGAAGGCGTTGAAAGCCTTTGCTGAGGAAACGGCGACCAATCTGGAATCCTATTACGTGATGTTTCAAATTAATCGGCTTCGTTTCTTTCCACTTTCGGCATGGGAGAGAGTCAAGCAGGCCCCGTGGGACGCTTCCGTCGAGAAATATATCCTTCGGCTCACGGCTTACAATAGCACTTTGCAGGAGTATCAGGATTTTGAGCGGTGGTATAACGAGGACCTTGACCACAAGAATCAAAGCAATGGACGGACCCTTCATGCCAAGAAAGAAGCGGCGGAGGAAAAATTCAAAGGATTGGAAGACGTGATTAAAACCGCCGTAATGGCCATCGGAAAAGTATGTTAGCGATTTCTACAGCTTGGAATTACCGTCCCGGCTCCGACATGCGCAAGCTTTTGCTGGGGATCAAAGAGACGGGTTTGAAGGCCCTCGAATTGGGTTACAAGATCACGGTCCCGGAATTGGCAGAGATCATTCCTGCGCTTCCCGAACTGGAGCTTAAAGTTTCCAGCGTGCACAATTTTTGTCCGCTTCCCGACGATCATCCTTCCCCGCGGCATCCTTCAAACCATTACCGGTTAACATCGCTGGATGAAAGCGAGCGCAAACTGGCGGTCCGTTGGACTAAAGAAGCGGTCAATACGGCGGTCAAGGTCGGCGCTCCCGTCGTCATTATTCATGCGGGGACGGTGGAAATGCCGGATGATCTTTCTGAAAAATTATTCAAAATGTATAAAGTTTCTGATCAGGGATGGGGTGCATTCTCCGACGTACGCCAACGTTTTATCAAGGAACGCAAAGCGATGCGCGGCCCGTACATGGAAGCGGTCAAAAAAAGTCTGGAAGATGTCCTCACTTACGCCCAAAGCCACAACATCAAAATTGGACTGGAAACGCGTTATTATCCGACGGAAATTCCCAATGATGAGGAAATCGGCGAACTGCTGGGCCAATTCCATGAGCAAGGGCTTTGGTATTGGCACGATGTCGGCCATGCCGAAGCCAATGACCGGTTGGGGATTTATAATCATCTGGAATGTTTGCAGCGTTACTCAAACATGTTGATTGGTTTTCATCTGCACGGCGTCAAAATTCTCCGTGACCATAATGCTCCTTTCGAGGGAGATTTTGATATTCGAAGTGTTTATCCTTTTATTAAAAAGCACCATATCAAAGTGATTGAATCGCACGCAACAGCGACGCTGGAACAAATCCGGACCGCCGTAGATATCCTTTCGAAATTGGAGTAACTTATGAAGTTGTATCTTGTCCGTCACGGCAATGCGATCGCCGGTGAGAACGATATCGTCCGGCCGTTAAGCCGCGAAGGTCTTGACGAAGTCAAACGCGTGGCCGATTTTTTGAAACAGCATAACTGCAAGGTCGATGTGATTTATCACAGTCTTCGCTTGCGCGCCAAGCAGACGGCGGAAATTCTCCACGGCCGTTTGAAAGTTAAAAAATTATTAATTGAACGCTCAGGCTTATCGCCCAATGATCCTGTTGAAAGTCTTGCGGACTTTGTCGATGAACAAAAGCAGGACGTGATGCTGGTAGGCCACATGCCTTTTATGGGAAGTTTAGTCGCCTTGTTGGTTTCTGGTGAAGCGAACCGCGACCTTGTCGTCTTTCCGACGGGCGGAGTCGCTATCTTAGAGAAAAGAAATGGAAGCTCCTGGCTTATCTCGGCTATGGTCGATCCTGATATGTTGTAAAACTTATGTCTGAAAATGAATTCCTGACAATTTCGCAGTTAAATGGATACATCAAAGACGTCCTTGCGATGGGCTTTCCGGGCAGCGTATGGGTCTGCGGAGAAATCCAGGGTTATAATCGCAACCGGGACAAGGCGCATGTTTTTTTTGAACTTTGCGAAAAGGACCCGCTTTCCAAAGATGTTTTGGCGCGCATTGGATTGGTTATTTTTTCCGGTCGCAAAATGTATATTGAAGAGGTTTTGCGACAGGCCCAAAATGCTTTCAGTCTCAAAGACGATATTGAAGTCAAATTTTTATGCAAAGTGGATTTTTATCCGCCGCACGGCGCCGTCCGTCTCATCGTTGAAAGCATCGATCCTGTTTACACTTTAGGAAAGATCGCACAGGAGAAACAGCGGTTGATCGCCCTTTTAAAAGAGAAAGGGACACTGGATAAAAATAAACAGCTGGCCTTGCCGCTCTGTCCCTTGCGTGTCGGACTGATTACATCTTATGATTCCGCAGCGTATAATGATTTTATTTCGGAATTGCAAATGAGCGGTTATGGTTTTAAGATTTTTTGCCGCAACACTCTCATGCAGGGAAAGGCGGCGAGCGGCGATGTTTGTCGAGCGATCGATGAACTTCAGCGCATCAAGCATTTGGACGTCCTGGTCATTACCCGCGGCGGAGGATCGATGGCGGATTTGATGTGCTTTGATAATCAGCACATCGCGGAAAAAATCGCTCAAGCCCGCCTTCCGGTTTTGAGCGGCATCGGTCACGAGATCAATATTACCATTACCGACTTAGCGGCGCATACTTATCAGAAAACTCCAACGGCGATTGCGCAGTTTATTACAGCCTTGGTCAAAACTTTTCTGGATTCTATGGCAGAGAAAGTTGCAACCGTAATCGTCGGGGTTACAAAACATCTGGGCGAAGAAAAAAGGCATTTAAAAAATAGGGCCTTAGACATTCAAGATGTGACTCGCGATTATTTGAAGCAACATCACATTGATTTGGCCGTTCGCCGGGAAAATTTAAGAACAAAGCCTCGGCAATCGATAGAAAAGGTATTGGTGAAAATCATTTCCAGCGGAAAGGTTCTGCTCAAAGATGTTCGCAATCTTTTTAAAACTCAAGAAGAACGGTTGAAAAGCCGTAAACGATTGATCGATCTGGCCGACCCGGTACATACTTTAAAACGGGGATTCAGCATTGCCCGTATGGCCGATGGTGCGCTTCTAAGAAGCGTCCGACAGGTCAAGCCGGATGATATGATCATGGTGGATTTATCCGATGGGAAGATAAAAAGTGTAGTGAAAGAAAGTGGAGGTGTTTTGTGACAGAGATGAAATACAGCAAGGCGGTCAAGAAGCTCGATGAGATTCTTGCCAAGATTGAAACCGAAGAAATTGATGTCGATGAATTAGCGGAAAACGTGAAGGAAGCCGTTGAACTTTTAAGAATTTGTAAAAACAAGATTGAAAAAGCCCAGCTGGATGTCAAGAAAGTGGTCGATGGTTTTTCCGCCGAGGACATGGATGAACAAAGAAATTAAGCTGACACCGGCCAAGCTTTACAAATATGTGTTTGTCGCATTGGCTCTTGTTGCCGCTTTTATTGCCAATGTCGCTCATAAACCTGAGCACCGGCAAGCGGTCATTGCCAAAGTCGTGGACGGAGACACGGTTCAGTTGGCTGATGGAGAAAAGGTGCGTTTGATCGGTATCGATACACCGGAAGAATTTGAGAGTGCCAAACTTTTTTCTGACGCTCGCCGGACCGGGCAGGACATTGACACGATCAAGGCCCAGGGAAAGCAAGCTCATGAATTTACCAGGCGCTGGCTTTTAGGTCAGACGGTGATGTTGGAAGTGGGCCGCGAGAAACGAGACAAATACGGCCGGCTTCTGGCGTATTTGTATTTGCCGTTTCCCCATCCGGCCTTGTCTCCTTTGCCGCGCAACGGTTATATCGTTAATGTCGACGGGAAAAAGTGGTATTTTATCAACGCCACAATTATTCAGGCCGGTTATGCGAAGCCCATGTCGATTGCGCCGAATAATAAATACCAGCCTGTTTTTGAAATGCTTTACCAACAGGCCAAAGAATATAATCTGGGACTTTGGAATCAAGCAAGTCCGACAAAAGCGACACGTAAATCTCCAGCCAGGTCTTTTGCGGTCAAATGAACGTTTGGTTTTGGGAGAGGAAATGCTATGATGCTCTCTATTAAAGGAAGTCAATGACCAATAGTCTGTCTAATTTACCAGAAACGAGCTTTGAACCGGTGGTGAGTGCGATAGCTGCGCTTTTGTTCGCGGGCATTCTTTTATCTGTTTTGGCCCGCGCCTATTGGGTGTGGCACCGAAAAAACTATTTACACGAGCACGGCCGCGATTCTATCGTTTTTGGACGCACACCCACGCTTTTTGACGTTCGCGAACTTTTGGTGAAGGGAAAAAGGGACGAGGCCATAAAAGTCTATCGTCAGATTTTTAAGGTGGATCAAAAAGAGGCACAAAAAGCGGTGAAAGAGTTGCAACAGCGGTAGGTCAGTGCAGGCGAAATCAAGTTTGCGCCCATAGCTCAATTGGATAGAGCACTAGTCTTCGGAACTAGGTGTTGGGGGTTCAAATCCCTCTGGGCGCGTTTATTAATTACTATTGAAATGTCTTTATTGTGAATTCCGCTCAAAATAAACAATCCTATTTCATTTCCCGTTTTGTCATTCTTTTTTCCGTTTTGATCGCGGTGTGTCTGGGCGTTATGGTGTGGGACATCAATCCCTGGCCGACGGACGCGGAAGTTTATTACATGCCGGCCGCATTGCGCATTCCTTATGTGCATTACCTTTCCGAGATCCACATGACCGAAGGCATCGAAAAGGTCCGCTGGCTCCATGGCAAAGAATTTTATGTGGCGGCCATTTCTTTTTTCCAATTCGTGCTCAATGATTTTGAAAGTCTGCGCCCGCTTATGCTGTTGGGACTTATTTCCATTGCGGGCGCATCCATCTTGCTTTTTTATATCGCGCGGCGTTTGTGGGGCGAAGGAATCGCCTTGTGGTGTTATCTGGCTTTTGTTTTTTGTTTGTGGCCTTACATTTATATTCTTTTTGCCAAGCATCAAACCTTGGGACTGCTGCTGTTTTTGCTGTCAGTGGCGTTGTTATTAAATTGTACAAAACGGCGTTTCCGGCCTTTATGGTTTTTCCTTTCCGGATTTATTTTGGGTATTGCTTTATTTTCTTCGACGGTGAGCACGTTGTATTTGCCCTATTATGCCGTGGCCTTTTTTATGGTTTTAGCGTGGGCCAAAGCGGAAAACGCGCGGGATTATTTCAAAAGGCTTGCGGGAAGCGGCCTTCTGGTCGTGGCGGGTTTTTTGGCGGTCTTTTTCTATGTGAATATGCCCGATATTTTTTTAAACATCAAAAACTTTGCCGAATATGTCCATATCAGCGGCGCATTCAATCATTTTTATTACAATCAACCGGCTTTACAGCAATGGTTTCCTCATCAGAATGTCAGCGAGGTCAGAGGGGGATGGATTTGGATATTTAAATATTTGTTTTTCATTTTACCGGTACTGTTCCCGGTGTACTTATCAGCGTTTGTCTATCTTGGCTGGTGCATTTTTAAAGAAAAACTTTGGCTGAACCGTTTTAAAATGGCCGGCGTCATGCTTTTAAGCGTCTCCTCGCCGATCCTTGCCGAAAAGGCGCAAGTCGCGCAGTATGGCGCCAATTATTTTTCCACCATTGTCGGTATTCTTATTCTTATTTGTTATGCGCTGCATGTGGCCTCGCAAAAAATCGACCTTAAGAATTTACGGGTGCAGACCCAGGTCAAGCGGGTCTTTTTAATTTTCTTAGCTTTGCATATTTCCATAAATCTTCATCTTTTTGTTTATGATGTTTATGTCCCGCGCATGGCTACAACCTTTCTTTCCCAAAAAATAAAGTCTTTGGGCATCGACCATTTAGCCACCTACCGGGTTCATTTTCACCGTAATCATTTTGTTTACTGCTTAAACACTCACCTGCGGGAAACCATCCATTGGGTGGGTATCAAATCCTTAGGCCAGCTTAATCAAGGGTATGTGCTTGTCCCACCTCCGACGGGAGACTCCCTTTATGTCGCTTCATCGACATCTTATAATCCTTATGATAAAGACCCGGTTTTGGTCCAATTGATCCGCAAGAATTTGCTTAAAGAATGCGCCGTGGCTTCGTATAGAACATTAGCCAGCAGTCGCATATGGCAGCAGGAGGAGGAAATTTTGAGTTACCGGAGTCTCGTGCTTAATCAGCGGTTTCCCTTGCCAGACTCAGGACGTGTTTGGCTGCTGGATGCCCAAAAAGTCAAGGCCCAACAAGCAAAAATTCCTTTGCCGCCGGAGGACGGCGTGTTGATGGAGGGAAAAATCAATAATATTGGGACGGCTGAGAAATTTTATATGTTTGAGGGCCAGCGAGTTTTCATCAGACAGCCGACCACCGTTAAAGTCCTTTTAACGCAATTGTGGAAGAGGGGCCATCCTGAGGATGGTTTGATTGCTTCAATTTATAAAACGGATCCCGTAGAGCCGATTTGGCTGCCGGTTGGAAAAAATTTCACATCTCAGATGCTTGCGGCGGATGAGGTGTCGTCTAATCCGGAGAGCGGGGTGAGTATTTTCAATTTTGATCCGCCAATGGAGCTGGGAAAAGGGGTTTATTATGTCGTGATTTTCCGGACCGGCCGGCCGGATAACCAAAATTTTTATCAGATCGCGAGTCAACGTTTTGCGGTGAAGTAAAACCGAATTTGTTTCTTTACAATTTTTAAATATTTATATACTATAACGCCGAGTGCAAAACTTGCATATCGCGTACTATACGAAATATCAAAATTTAATTCGAATCGATTGTGGTTTAAATGTTATCTGAAACAGCGCTTAAGCAAACTCCCCTTTATCACGAACACGTTCGGCTTGCTGCGAAGATCGTTCCTTTTGGCGGATGGGACATGCCCCTGCAGTACGAGGGTATTCTAGCGGAATACACGGCTACCCGACGAGATGTCGCGGTTTTTGATACGTCTCACATGGGAGAGTTTCTCATTGAGGGAAATGTGCAGGACAGCGGCCTCGATCGATTGGTGACTCAGCGTTTGAGCGATTTGGCGGTGGGCGCGTGCCGGTACGGTGTTTTATTAAAAGAAGACGGCGGCGTTTTGGATGACTTGATTGTGTACCGTTTGGCGGATGCCAAGTGGATGGTTGTCGTCAATGGTGCCACGATGGAAAAGGATGCCGTCCATTTTCAGCACGGTCTTACATCCAAGGGGAAATTTCAAAATATATCAGCACAAACAGGCAAATTAGACATTCAGGGACCCAAATCACGGGAACGGTTGGCCACTTTTATTAAAGGATTTGAAAAACTGGTTTTTTATACTTTCACCATCTGTGACGTTTTAGGCGAGCAGGCCATCGTCAGCCGGACCGGCTACACGGGCGAATTGGGTTATGAAATTTATTTTCCGTGGGGACGCACGACGGAATTATGGAAAAAGATTTTGTCCTTGGGTGTGAAACCCGCCGGCTTGGGAAGCCGTGATGTTTTGCGGTTGGAAATGGGTTATAGCCTTTACGGCCATGAGCTCGACGATAATATTTCGCCGCTGGAAGCCGGCTTGGACAAATTTATCGATTGGGAAAAAGATTTTATCGGCAAGAGTGCTCTTTTAAAAGAAAAAAAAGATGGTCTGCAAAGGCGTTTGATCGCCTTTGCATCCTCGAATCGCCGTTCACCGCGCAGCGGCCATAAAATATTTTCCGCCGACGGGAAAAACATCGGCATCGTCACCAGCGGGACTTTTTCTCCGGCGTTGGAAAAAGGGATAGGCCTCGGTCTCGTCTCGGTGGGACAGATAGGGAAGGACGAAAAGTTTTATGTCGGGGACGGAAAAAATAACTTAGAAGTGGTGTTAACCCCAAGACCGTTTTATAAACAAGGAACATTTCGCAATTGATTTTTGTGAAAGGAGCCCCTGATGGAAGTGATGGAAGATTATCTTTATACCAAAGAACACGAATGGATCCGCATTGATGACAATATTGCGACCGTAGGAATCAGCGAATATGCGCAGTCCGCGTTAGGTGACATCACCTTTGTCGAATTGCCGGAAGCTGGATTAGAAGTTGAACAGTTTGAACAGTTCGCTTCGGTCGAATCTGTCAAAGCGGCCAGCGATATTTATTGTCCCATGTCGGGAACGGTCATTGAAGTCAATGAGGATTTGGAATCTTCGCCGGAATTGATCAATCGGAACTGTTATGAAAAAGGCTGGATGGTCAAAATAGAAATTAGTAATCTGGAAGACAAGGCCAACCTGATGACCGCATCGGAATACCAGAAATTCTTAGAAAGCCTGGAGTAATTTTGAATCCCTATATTGCCAATACCGAACCAGAGATAAAAGACATGCTGGCGACGATCGGTGTCAAAAGCATGGACGATCTTTTTGTGGACATCAAACCGGCCCAGCGCCCCAAAAGTTTTAATGTTCCCGCGGGCCGCTCGGAAATGGAAATTGTCGAGCACATCCGCCGTCTCGCGGCAAAAAACCGTAATGATCTTGTTTTGTTTATCGGCGGCGGTTATTATGACCATTATGTTCCGGCCGCGGTGAGTGCTTTGATTTCTCGCGCCGAATTTTATACTGCTTACACACCCTATCAACCGGAGTGTTCGCAGGGAACGCTCCAAGCCTTGTATGAATATCAAAGTTCCATTTGCGCCTTGACTGGAATGGAAGTCGCCAACGCCTCGATCTATGATGGCGGAACTGCACTTTATGAGGCTGTCATGATGGCGGTCAGGATCACCGGACGCAAGCGGGTCATTATGGATGGGGGCGTTAGTCCCATTTACCGGACCATTCTTCGCACGTATACAAGTAATCTGGATATTGAGTTTGTTGAAACACCCGTCGCTCATGGACAGGCCGACCGGGCGAAAATTTCCCAACAGTTAAATGAACAAACCGCGGCTGTGATTTTGCAGAACCCCAATTTTTTTGGAACCATCGATGATCACAGCGATATTATTTCAGAGGCGCATACCAAGGGCATCTTGACGATTGCAAGCGTTTATCCTATCGCTATGGCCCTTTTGAAAACACCGGGTGAAATGGAAGCTGACATTGTGACCGGCGAAGGGCAGAGTTTGGGTTTGTCTTTAAATTTTGGCGGGCCCTATTTGGGTTTTATGGCCACGCGAAAAGAATTTATCCGCAAAATGCCGGGCCGGATCGTCGCAGAAACAACGGACGCGTCCGGACGACGTTGCTTTGTCAATACTTTGCAAGCGCGGGAACAGCATATCCGCCGCGAAAAGGCCACATCCAACATTTGCACCAATGTTTCTTTGTGCGCGGTGCAGGCGTCGATGTTTATGACCTTGTTAGGTCAACAAGGTCTTCGTCAGCTGGCTCAATTGAATTTGGATAAAGCCGAGTTTTGCCGTCAGCTTTTGGAAAAAATCCCGGGCGTGCAAGTCAAGCGCAGCAATCCTACGTTTAATGAGTTTACGGTCCATTTGAATAAAGACGCTTCGCAAGTTATTGAAGAGATGATCGCCTATGGTTTTGCCGCTGGATTTCCTCTCGGTCGTTATTATAAGGGCATGGAACATTATATGATTGTTGCGGTCACGGAAAAGCGCACGCGGGAAGACGTCGAACGTTATGCCGCCGCTTTAAGGGAAGTGCTAAAGTGAAATTAATTTTTGAGAAAAGTGTTGCCGGCCGCCGCAGTTTTGAAATTCCGGCCAGCGATGTTGGTGTCAAAAGCGAAATTGCTTCTCAATACCTTCGTAAAGAAGCGGCACTTTTGCCGGAAGTGACGGAGCTCGACGTGGTACGCCATTACACGCAATTGTCCCAGCGAAATTATTGCATTGACACAAATTTTTATCCTCTGGGCTCCTGCACCATGAAATACAATCCCAAATTTACGGAAAAAGTAGCGGCTTTTGCGGGCATGGCCGAATTGCATCCTTTATTGCCACAACTGAGTCGCGGCGAAACCCTGGCCCAGGGTGCATTAGAAGTGCTTTACGAAATGGAAAAACTTTTATGCGAAATAACGGGCATGGACAATTATACGATGCAGCCCTTGGCTGGCGCACACGGCGAGCTGACCGGAGTTATGATGATTGCGGCGTATCATAAAGCGAAGGGCAATAAGAAAAAATATATCTTGGTCCCTGATTCGGCGCATGGAACAAATCCCGCGACAGCGGCCATTGCCGGTTACGAAATTATTACCATTCCTTCGACAGAAAAAGGTGTCATGGATTTGGCGGCGTTAAAAGAGCAAATCACTCAGGACGTCGCCGGCCTGATGATTACAAACCCTAATACGGTTGGTATTTTCGATTCGGATATTGATCAGATTGCCGCCATGGTTCACAGTGTCGATGGGCTTATGTATTACGATGGAGCCAATTTAAACGCCATTCTTGGCCGTTGCCGGCCGGGTGATATGGGGTTTGACGTGATGCACTTAAACGTGCATAAAACATTCTCGACGCCGCATGGCGGCGGCGGGCCTGGGGCCGGTCCCGTCGGTGTAAATAAAAAGTTGGCGAAATATTTGCCCATTTCGCGGGTGGTGAAACGTGCCGACGGGCTTTTCGCTTTGGATTATGATTATCCGGATTCCATCGGTTACATTGCGTCTTTGTACGGAAATTTTGCTTTGCTTTTACGAGCCTATGCTTATATCTTGATCTTGGGTAAAGAAGGTTTGATTGAAGCCAGCAACCATGCCGTCTTGAACGCCAATTATTTACTGACAAAGCTTAAAGGCCATTTTGATCTTCCTTTTGAACGCATCTGTATGCATGAAGTTGTTCTGTCAGCGAGTCGCCAGGCGGCCCGTGGTGTTCATGCTATTGATATCGCCAAGTATCTGATTGACCAGGGCGTTCATCCCCCGACGGTCTATTTCCCCTTGACCGTTAAAGAAGCGATGATGATTGAGCCGACCGAAAATGAATCGAAGCAAACGCTTGATGAGTTTATTGGCATGATGCTCACCGCGGACAAATTGAGCGAAAGCGATCCGGAAAGTTTCAAGAATTTTCCCCGGACCATGCCGGTCAGCCGTCCGGATGAAGTCAAGGCCGCCCGCGAGCTCAATACCAATTATTTTCAGAAAAAATTTTCTCCTTCTGCCAAGAAAATTAAAGAACCTGTTACGTCGTAATTCATGAATAAAATCACGGTGGATCATTTTGAAGAAATTTCTTTTTCTGATCCCGCGGAAAATCTCCATTATGACGACATGCTTTTGGCTAGAGCGGAAAAAGGCGAAATCGGTAATACACTTCGGATTTGGGAATCGCCGGTTTATTTTGCCGTGCTGGGACGCACGGGCCAAGCCGCGGAAGATTTGCATATAGAAAGATTAAAAACCGATTCTGTGCCAATTTTACGTCGTTCCTCCGGCGGTGGGACGGTGCTGCAGGGTCCTGGCTGTCTTAATTTTTCTTTTGTTCTCTCGAAGGAAAAGAATTCTGAACTGGGCGATCTTAGACGGTCGTATCATCTTATTTTAGAAGGAGTTTTAGCTGTCCTGAAGAATTTGCATGTAAGAGCCGTTTTTCGTCCTATTTCAGATTTGGCGCTGGAGAAAGATGAAAAGAAATTTTCGGGGAATGCCCAGCGCCGGGGCCGCAAGTTTATTCTCCACCACGGAACGATCCTTTATGATTTCAACTTAGATTTGATCACGAAATATCTGGCTATGCCAAAAGATATTCCCGTTTACCGCCAAGGCCGTCCGCACCGGGACTTTATCACCAACCTTTCTATCCGTAAACAAGACCTTATTGCAAATTTAAAGGATTTGTTTTTGGCTTTGTGATTGACAGCCAACGGCCTGCGGTTATAATAAAAAATATTTCTATTCCTGCTTGAGGAGGTTGATGTGAATAAATTTATTTTTTCTTTCCTGATTATTCTGAGTGCCGGTTTTTTAAGGGAGCAGATCTGTTATGCCCAGCCGGCCGCGGATGCGAAAGCCAAGCCTTCCGAGGAGAAAGCGGCAGGAGGAAAAAATGACAAAGCCGCGGTGCCTGTGCCCCATGCTTTTTGGGCTCAGACGTTGCCCACTGTCGATGGGAAAGTCGAACAGCGCTATGACATCAACCGCGACGGGCTTTTACAAACGTCGGAGACGAAAATTCTTCTTCGTGATGTGATGGCGGAAATCAAGGCCAACGGCACCTATAACATTGGCGATACGCCTTTTTTAAAGGCGTATGATAAAAATCACGACGGAATCATCAACAAGTTTGAGGCCGAAGAAATCAAAAAAGATCTCTCTTACGAGTAATTCATGTTCATGAAAATTTATTCTGTTCTTCTGGCATTGGCTATGTTTTTGGCTTGTCCCCCGCTTCTTTTTGCCTTAGACGGTGAAAAATCTGCCGCGGTTTTTCCCTCCGTCAATCCTGCTCATAAAGAATATTTAGAATTTTTCGAAAAGGTTTATGACACGATGGATAAAAATTATTATTATCCGGTTTCGCGTGAGAAGTATCAGCGTTTTCTCCTTGCTTTCGATCAAAAAATTTATTCTCAGCTGAAGCATTCGGGAAAAAGTGCAGATTATATCAAATGGCGCAGTGCCGCTTATTTGGTCGAGGCCATGAAGTCTCCGGAAGATATTTTTTCTGCTTTCATGCCCCCTAAATTTGCGGAAAAATATGAAAAAGAGGCGCTGGGAAAGAAAATTGATCTGGGAATTGAGGGGAAGCTAACACCCGACGGATATTGGGTCAAGAAAGTGGAAATCCGTTCGGATGCTTTTGAAAAAGGATTGCGGGAAAATGATTTGATTCAGAAGATTGGTCAGGTTAAAGTGGCTGCTTTGACGGATGAAAAAATCGCCGATCTTTTAACACCCCTGGAAAATACCAAGGTCACTTTGCAATACCGCGATAGCCTAAAAAAACAAGAGCATACAATTGAAGCGGTGAGCAAAGAATATTTTAAGCAATTGGTTTTTCGCGTGCCGGTCGATGTTCCGGGGGTTTATTGTTTGCGCATTGATCATTTTAATAGAATGACCGGTGAAGACATGTCGCGGTTGATGGATGAAATTTTAGCCCACAGCGATACCAGTCTTATCATTGATTTGCGCGGAAATCCCGGCGGGCCTCCTTTGGCCGCGCAAGAAATATCTGCATTTTTCTTGACGCCCAAGGAAGAATTTACTTATTTTAAATGGAAAAACCGTCCGCCCGCCAAGCTCGATGTCCCGGAAGTCCCGGAGAAATACCAATACCGCGGCGACATGGTCATTTTGGTCAATGAAAAAAGCGGCAGTGCATCTGAACTTTTTACTGGTATTATGCAATGGCGTCAGCGGGCGATTGTGATGGGAAAAAACACGGCGGGACAGGTTTTCCTTAAGAGCATGTTCAATTTTGATGACAAATCCATGCTTCTTTTGGTCACGGCGCGCGGCCACCGCCCCGACGGAGAGGTGTTCAGTTTTAAGGGGATCAAACCCAATATTTCCGAACCTGAAGGCGACGGCGATTTGGTTCATTATGCCGCCGAATATTTGGCTTCACACAAAAAGAAAGCCAACTGAGCTTATGGGTGTACTGGCGATATTTTTCTTTTCGCAATTATTCATTATCAGTTTGATTGTGTTGATTTTAAAAAAAATCCTTGATCGCAATTTGATTGAACTGGCGATGGCCCAATTAGAAGCCGGCCGACTGAATCCCCCGCTAAACAAACCTCTGGATATCGAAAATTTTGTTTTGTCGGTGACAACGCACAAAAATATTGCAAAATCTACTCGCGAAAGAATAGTCAAAGCATCGATAAAAAATATCCCGGGGGTCATTGTTCCCCATTTTTATATCGATAAAAAAATATATGGCGGAATGATTATTCGGGCCGGTGATCAAGTCGCGGATTTTAGTCTTGCTGATCGTTTGCGTCGGGCAAAATGATTTAGATTTCTAAACAGCACGCTTGGCTCAAGTTTTCATAAATAAAATTTTATAGAAAAAATTAAGACAAAAATGTCTTTTCCAAAAATTCTTGTGATTTTGCCGGCTTACAACGAATGCCGCAATGTCGGTCAGACGGTCCGTGAATTAAAAAGTTTGGATTTCTTTTTTGAAATCTTGGTGATTGATGACGGGTCAAAGGACACAACCGCGCAAGAAGCATCAGCCGCGGGAGCGGCGGTCATTTCTTTACCGTTTAATTTAGGAATCGGCGGCGCGGTCCAGACAGGATTTTTGTATGCCCTTCGTCATGGTTATGATATTGCGGTGCAAGTGGATGGCGACGGCCAGCACGACGCTCAATATTTGAAAACGATTTTAGCCCCGGTGTTAAGTGGAGATGCGGATATTGTCGTCGGGAGCCGTTTTGTTGGACCTTTCCTCGGATGGAGGTCTTCGCCGGTGCGGCGAGTGGGAATTTATTTTTTTGCGTGGTTGATCAGCGGTCTGACGGGGTTTCGGGTCACGGATCCGACTTCCGGGTTCCGCGCTTTTAACGCTCCGGTGATCAAGGCCTTCGCGGAAAATTATCCCCAAGATTTTCCTGAACCTGAATCCATTATGAGCGCCAAACGTCTGGGTTTTCGCCTGATCGAAGTGCCGGTACAGATGCGCAAGCGTGCGCACGGTCACAGTTCGATCCGTTATTTTCAAACTTTGTATTACATGATCAAGGTGACGATTGCAATTTTATTGAGTATGTTAAAAAAGGAAATGAAGAAATGAATGTTCGCTTTTTATCAATTTTTTTGGCCATGGTTTTTTTCCTGATCGTCATTGATTTGGTCTGTCGCGAAAAATTAACATTCAAATACGCGGCCGGCTGGTTGAGCGTCACGGTCTTAGGAATTTTACTGGCTGTTTTTGATAAATTTTTATCCGGCTTTGCCTCTCATCTGGGTTTTGAATTGACCAGTAACTTTATATTTTTTATCGTGTCCTGTGGATTGATTTTCCTCAGTCTGGTTTTGACCATTTTCCTTTGTCAACAAAATAACCGCAACGACCGAATGGCGCAAAAAATAGGTTTATTGGAAAACGAAATCGAAGACATCAAAAAGCAAATTCCGGGATGAAAACACTTCAAACGCCACAAGATAGCGACTGGAACCATTTCTGGAATCGCTCCCAAAGTCAACAATTCTCCCGGCTCAGTTGGTCTAAAAAACGTATATTAAATATTGTGCAGCCTTTTTGCCGAAGAGGATATTTGGCGTTGGATGCGGGTTGCGGCAGCGGATTCTTTACCCGTTTCTTTTGCGATCAAAAACTTTTGGCGACCGCCCTGGATTACTCAGCCAATGCCTTGGAAATGACCCGTAAAGCCACTTTAGGAGCGGCAAAAGTCGTACAGGCGGATATGGTTAACGATTCTTTGCCAGAGATTTTGGCGGAGCGTTTTAATGTGATTTTTACCGATGGCCTTTTTGAGCATTTTTCTTTCCAAGATCAGGATAAAATCCTCCTTAATTTGATTTCGGTTTTGCAACCTGGAGGTTTTATTATCACCTTCGTTCCTAATCGTTTTTCTCCCTGGGAATGGATCCGGCCATTTTATATGCCGGGAATTGAGGAAAAGCCATTTGTCCTATCGGAACTTATAGATTTAAACCGTCGCAATGATCTGATTCTGGTACAGTCCGGAGGGGTCAATGTTTTGCCTTTTTATTTTTCCCCTGAATTTTTAGGTCCGGCTTTTGGTATGCTTCTTTTTACCGTTGCCAAGAAAAACAATTTATGATTTCCGAAAAAGTCAGCATCATTATTCCCGCCTACAATTGTGAAAAGGAGATTGGTCGTGTTTTGCAGGCCGCTCTGACTGCGGCCGCGGCTTTTCGCAATGCGCCATCTTTGCGCGTCCCGGAACGGTATGCAGAAATTATTGTCGTAGATGATGGCTCGACGGATAAAACCAAAGAGGAAGTCCTGCTTTTTCCGACGGTGAAATACCATTTTCAAAAAAATGCAGGTCCGGCGAGCGCCCGCAATGCCGGGGCGCGGGAAGCGCGCGGAGACATTTTATTTTTTACCGATGCCGATTGTTTGCCGCATAGCGATTGGCTGGAAATTATGGTACCGCATTTTTACAATCCGGATGTCGCGGTCGTTTGCGGAAGTTACGGGATGGCGAATCCGCAAAGCCGTTTGAGTCGTGGTATTCATAGCGAAATTCTTTTTCGTCATAGGGTCCTGATGCCGGATTACCCTTCCTATTTTGGGAGTTTTAATTTTGCCATTCAGAAAAGTATTTTTGACAAAGTCGGAGGTTTTAATACAAATTATCGTGACGCCAGCGGTGAGGACAATGACTTGAGTTATAAAATTTCTTCGGCGGGATATGGAATTTATTTTGCCAAAGACGCACTGGTCGATCATCATCACACGGAATCCGTATTGAAATATTTGGCTGAACAGCACCGCCATGGTTTTTGGCGGGTGCAAATGTATCTCGATCATCCGCGAATGACTAAGGGCGACGGTTACACATTTTGGAAGGACATCGTCGAGGTTGGCCTGGCTTTGGCTGTTTATTTGTCGGTGGTATTGATTTTTTTGGGGTTTTTAAAAATTGCTATATATATTTTTGCTGCCGGTTTTTTTTCTTTGGTTATTATAAATATTTATTTTGGGATCAAAATGGTGGGGAGTTTGGCTGACGGCTTGTTTTTTGGCGATGTCATGCTTTTACGGGCTTTTTGTCGAACTAACGGTTTTTTAGCCGGGGGCTTAAATCTTTTAGAAAAGAAGGGGCCATATAAAAATAAAAAGTAAAATTCTTAGTCCTAATTTAATTATATTTTAACTATTTTTACGGCTTTTTTGTTGGGTCTTTTTTATCCTCGGAGAAACCCCGTTTTTTTTCAATTTCTGCATCAAAAAAAGTAATTAACCTGTTGTAAAGCCAATCACTTATGTTAAAATCAGCATAAATAAAAAAATAATCTTTTACCCGGCAAAACCAGGCCGGAAAATTTCCTTTTAACAGACTGTTATTAGTCTTTAATATTAGATTTAATCTATGGCCTATTTCACATTATTAGGTTTTGATAAAGAACCTTTCTCGACTAGCCCCGACCCTTCGTTTTTTTATCTCACCAAAGAACATGACATGGCCCTCACCAACATCCTCATCGAACTGCACTTAAAACGTGGCCTTTCCGTGATTTTCGGCGACATTGGGACAGGAAAAACTTCGCTTTCCCGTTTGTTGGTCCAGGAGTTGAGAAAACGTTCTAATATGCTGTTTCACATTGTCCTTAATCCCGTTTATGAGGACGAGAAACAGTTTTTGTCGGCGCTGGTGCGCAATTACGGCATCGATGCGTTGTTTAATATAGATCCTGCCAAGGCGGATGTTCTCGAACTGCGTGACACTTTTGAGAGATTTCTGATTCAGAAAGCCATCGAAGACAAGCAAACCATTGTGCTGATTGTCGATGAGGCGCAAAAGCTCGACATGAGTATGATTGAGACACTTCGCGTGCTTTTGAATTTTGAAACGAATGAATACAAGCTCTTGCAGCTTGTCCTCCTCGGGCAAGTCGAACTTTATCCTAAAATTGTCAACATGCCCAACTTTATGGATCGGGTGAGTTTCAAATACACGCTCAATCCGCTCGACGTCAAAGAAACCAAAGAGCTGATCAATTTTCGCATCAGGGCGGCCGGTTACAATAGCCGCATGGACCTTCTTCTCGACGAGGCCATCAGCGAAATTTACAATTACACCCGTGGCTATCCGCGCAAGATCACCAAGTTGTGCCATCAGGTTTTGAAAGAAGTGATCCTGCAAAACAAAACGGCCGTCGACCGGATGCTGGTGCGCGATGTGATTGCAAAAGAGGAACAGTACAAGCTGGGAGCTATCGATTTTCCGTTGAGCATCAATCAAAACAGTGCCGCGCCGAGGATGATGGGCCCGGGATTTACACAATAAAAATTTTATGGCCAAAGATACGGCAGAAGCGAAACTTTTAAAACTCATCGAAGAGACCGACGCCAAGGACAAGGCTGTCAATCCTGCGGCCGCGGGGTCGGCTGCGAGTGCCGGCGTTTCCACCGACGCCACAAAAGTGTTGAGTTCTGTCAACAGCGTTGGAGTCGGCGCGATTTCTTTGCCGCCCTTCTTGCGAAAAGTTTTGGGATTGTTCTCGGGCGGTTCTCAACCGCGGTCCAGTTTGCGGTTGGTCAATTACACGCTTTTGGTTTTTATTGTGGCAGCCGGATTCTTCTTTGTAAGAAATTTTTTAAAGGGGATGGAAGAATCGCAAGAAGAAATTGTTTTTGAGGTTAAGCAAAAGCCTTTTGAGTCCACGGAGAATGGTCTTGCGCCGCCGAAGGATGCGGGGGAATATGTCCGGGCCATCAGTGCGCGCAATATTTTTCGTCCTTTCGAGAAAAAAGCGGAAGAGACAAAGGTGTCCGCTCCGTCAGAAAATCAGCAAATTAAAAATAAACTGACCAATTTTAAACTTGTGGGGATTTCGTGGCTGAGCACTCCCGAAACGGCGACGGCCATGATCGAGGACAAAAGTCGGGGAGAAACGCTTTTTAAAAAAAAAGGCGATGATTTAGATGGGGTGAGGGTGGAAGTGATCTATGCCGATCGCGTGGAGTTCTCGTTTCAGGGCGAAAAATTGACGATTAATTTATAACACGGAAAAATTTATGAAAAAAATGTTTGTGCGTCCAGCAGTCGTCGGGGTCAGTATTTTGATTATCCTGATGGCTGTCCTTTCACCGCGTGTCAGTGCACAGTTGCCCCAACAGCCGTCTAAGGCGGCGGCTAAATCTTCTGCGCCTGCTCCTAAAAATTCTTCTGCCCATAATCCCGTTGCCCCGCCTCCTAAGGCTGCAACACCCCCGCCTCAGCAATCTCCCGTCGTCCCGGCTAAGGACGCTTCCTCCCGCCCCACGACGGCGCTGGATCAAATTTTAATTCCTAATCAGGCCGAACCGTTGCCGATCGTCATTGAGGAGCAAGTTTTGCCTTTAGAGGAACGGCTTGCAAAAAAAATAACGCTCGATGTCCGCGATATGAGTGTTGTTGATGTTTTGCGCTTTTTGGCGTACAAGGGCGAGTTTAATCTTGTCACGTCGAGCACCGTGCAAGGCCGCGCGACATTTTATTTGAAAAGTGTTTCGATCAAGGACGCCTTAAACATTGCGGCGTTATCGAACCGTCTCGCTTATGCCATCGAAGATGATATTGTCCATATCATGACAGAAGAGGAATTTTCGAGTCAATACGGAAAGACTTTCAGCGACAAGCGCGAAGTTGAAATCGTCCATTTGCGTTACGCTAAGCCCAGTTATGTGCTTTCGGCGCTGGATGGGGTTAAAAGTACCATCGGACAAATCATCGTGGATGAAGACACGGGCAATGTGGTTTTGATTGATACGCGGGCGACCATTGAGAAAATGCGCAAAACGCTTGCGAGCATTGAACAGCCGCTGGAGCCGATTGTTTATTCTTTGCAATACGCCAAGGCCGATGTCGCTGCAGAAAAACTGCGCGGCCGTATCGATCAGCAGGCGGTCGGTTCGATCACCGTTGATGAAAGAACCAATAAACTCATCATCCGCGCTTTGGCCGGACGTAAGGAAGAAGTGTTGAATATTCTTAAAGATCTTGACGCACCGACCAAGGAAGTCCTGATTGAAGTGCGGGTTTTGTCGGTTGTCTTTAATCCTTCGTTTGACGCGGGAATTGACTGGAGCCTCGTTTTTTCGGACAGTTCCATCAAAGCTCTAAGAAACCTGCAATTTAAAAACATGATGCTTGATGATGCGACTTTGGCGAGCAGCGACAATTTGTTTTCAAAATATGGGCGTATTGCGATCGGATCTTTCGGTGTCAACGATTTTGCGGCGGCCCTGCGCGCCGTCAAAAAAGTCAGCGACACGAAACTGGTCGCCAATCCCAAGTTGCTGGTCACAAACCAGGAAGAGGCCAAAATCCACGTCGGGGATACGGTCCCGTATATTGTTTCCACGACGTCGGGGACCGGAGACAACGCCATTCACAGCGAAGACGTTCGCTTTGTCGACGTGGGGTTAAAACTCAGCGTGACACCGACGATCAATGACAATGGGTATGTGACGATGGCGCTAAAGCCCGAAATTTCGACGGTCACAAAGAGCATTACCTCGCAAGGCGGAGGGATTCCGCAAATCACAAAAACGGAAGTGGAAACCAATGTCATCGTCAAGGACGGAATGACGATCGTTTTGGGCGGCCTCAAGAAAGAACAAAAAGTTATATCTCGCAAGGGTATTCCGGTCTTGATGGATATTCCTATTATTCAAGGTCTTTTCAGCAGTCACAGTGAGTCGATTGAATCGTCGGAAACCGTGATTTTTATCACGCCTCACATTGTGACGGGTAAAGAAAATCATCCGGAGCGCCACGGGGCCGTTATCAAGCCGTCAAAAGATTACAAAGGGCAAGATATGAGGCCGGACGTTCACCCGGAGACCAAGGATGACGCACCGCATATGGGAATAAAACCGTAACGATATGAGTAGAAAAATTAAAATTTTTTTCCGTTTCTTATGTGAAATAGGGCCCATAGGTTTTTTGGTGATGGCTTTTGCTTTTATTCATTCCGGCGCTGCGGCGCAGGACAGCATTGAGGTTGAATCCGACATTGGAGTAGAGCAGATGAAGTCGAGCGGCCAGGTCGATAAATCTCGTCTTAAGCCGCGCGCGGATTACGGCGGAAAGCCGCAGACAACTGCGACTCCTCTTGCCACCGGAAAAACGGAAAAGGAAAAAGAGCAAGCGGCCAAGTGGGAAGCCAGAAAGCGGGCCAATATGTCCGGCTTGGATGTGCCCAAAAAAGTTTCCCAAACTGACAGTCTCAATGCCGGCCAAAGGCCGGATACAAATTTAGAAGACGCGAAAACGGAACCCCCAAAGGACGTCATTACGGATCATGAAATCGTCGAGATTAGCGAAAGCCTACGGAAATTGATTGAAGAAAACAATAAACTTAAAAATGAAATTGGCGACCTTAAGGAGCAGGTCAAGACGGTGCGCGGTCAACAAAAGTTGGAGAGCAATCGTTTTAATGAAGTGGCCTTAGAGCGCGATGCCTTGAGAAAACAGAACAAGAATATCATTTCCTTGGGAAGCGAAACGGATAAAAAGCTCAAGGAATTGGAAAGCCAGCTCACGCAGAAAGAAGAGGATTATAACTTGCGTATCGTCCAGTTACAGACCGAACTCGCGAAGAAACTGCAAAGCAGCGCGGGGCAGGAGCCTGATCTTTTAAATAGAAATCCCTCGGCTACAGCGTCGGGAAATGGTATGAACCGGTCGGTTACTGTCGATGTGGTTTCTTCACCTAACGCCGAGGAGGTTAAGAAACGCCGTGAAAAAGTCCTTTCCGGTTTAAGTGCAATCAGCGATGAGCGAAAAAGCCTTGTCCGTGACGAAGCGCGGTTGCATTACAACATGGGTAATACCTATTTTAATCAAGGAGCTTATCACAAAGCCGTCCATGAATATGCCCGCGCCCTGGAATTGACGCCGGAAGACGCCAGTGCGCATTACAATTTGGCGTTTGTCAGCGGTGAATTTCTCAATGATTTTAAAATGGCGCTGGACCATTATAAAAAATATTTGTTTTTTAATCCTCGGGCGGAGGATGCGGAAATGGTCCGGCAGAAAATCATTGAGGCCGAGATTTCGGTCAAGGGAGATGTTCATTTTAAAACCCAGATCAACGAAGAGCTGCGAAAAAAGAAAAACGAAGTCAACGAAATTTTAGCAAATTGAGCCGTAGGCCGCAATAGCGCGCCGGCGAAATTCCTCGCAACAGCGAGGGGATTGAAGATAGAGTAAAACCAATTCATCTATGAGTTTTAGCCGTACTTTGAAAATCTTTTTATCTGTTGTCATTGCCGCGGGAGTGGTGTTTTTTCTCCTTATGCCCGGTGTTTTTTCAAAGGGATCGGGTCTTGTCCACGGCGAGGTCACGGCAAGTTCCTCCAATAACGTTTACTCTGTTGAGACGAAAGACCCCTCATCTCCGGCGTCGTCTTCTGCTGTCTCAGTGTCAAACCCCGCCACTTCCCCGGCGCCAATCGTTTCCGGTGTTTTGCCCGAAATGAAGACCGAATATCTACGCGGTCTGCCCGAAGGCTCAAAGGAAGATATCAGCAAACGTTCTAAGACCGCCAAAATATTTGCCCGTCCCGACGGAAAAGCCCAGGCGATCATTTCCGCCGGCCCGTTGCATTACAAAAAAGATGATCAATGGAAAGACATTGACACTCGCTGGCAGCCGTCGGTGTTTCCCTGGGATTATCAAATGGCCGATAATGATTATCAGGCTTTCGTCAAAAAAGACTTTGACGAGAGCGAAATTGTGCGGCTGGAAAAAAACGGCCATTACTTGACCGCCGCACCGCATGAACTATCCGTGAACTCGCATTTGATCGCCCGTCCTCAATCCGTCGTCGGCGAAGTCACGAACCGACCCTTTGATATTATCTCCGGCGGGGGTTTTATCGAATGGAAAGACGCGTATGGCCCAGGCCTTGATTTCAAATACACGCCCCACAATACTAATTTTATGAAAATTCTGCGTGTGGATAAGTGGGAGACGTTAGAAAAATTAATCCTATCATCCCCGCAATCTCTTAGCGGGGATTTACTTAAAAAAATGGATTCCTCCCCGGGGGAGCCTAACGGCCGCTTCCGCGGGAATGACAATACTTTTCATCCAACCACTACCGACCTTCTTCAACTCAACCTCACCTTTACCACCGACCTCACCATTTTCGTCGACGGCAAGTTGTGGGACGGCGCAAGTTCTTTAAATGCCACGGATGTTGAATTTAAAGATAAAGAAGATGTTATCCAGTGGTCATGGAAAGCTCCCATTGCTACCGATGCCAAGCATAAAACGATTACGGGTAAATTTTTTATTCAACCTTTAAACCATCCTCCGCAATTGACGATTTTCTCCGTCTCTGTCCAGTTTCCTTTGGATAAAATTAAAAAAGCCTCATTTCCGCTAAATTTAGACCCAATTGTTCTTTCTTGTACCAGTGATGTAGGTTATATAACCGGGAATAATGTGTCATATACTAGCGCAAGGGATACTTCAACTGGGTATTCTGCTAATCCGTGGGTTGTTGGGCAAACTAATAATAGTGGATTTTCTTATTATGTTTACAGGGGGTTTCTCAAATTTGATACATCAGAACTCGTGGGGATAAGTCAAGTTAATATATATCTCTACCCCGTTACAGATGCAAGTACTCAGGATTTTACGGTACGGGTTCATGATTATAATTGGACTTCGCCGTTAACCAGTGCCCTAGAGGCGAATTATGATGGAGCCTTGGCGAGTGCATATGATGCGAATTGGCGCAGTACAGCTGGGATTTCGACAACTCAGTATTATGCGTCGAGCAATCTGAGTACGAGTTGGATTACCAATGCGAACACCTACTATGCCTTATTGTCTGACAGAGATGTGAGCAATACTACTCCTGTGAGTGATGAATATGTAGCGTTCTCTGGGTTCTATGGTACTTATCCACCATACTTAAGTATTGTAGGAAAATATCCGCAATATTATTCGGTTGGGACCAGTACCGCTGATCTCAAAGCCAGTTCCCCCACGGTAACACTAACCAATGGACGTGCAACGTTCAGCGCCGCGCAGGCGAATAATGTCGGCGTTGGAGATGAAATCACCGTCGGCAGCTCAAAATATTACATTCGTTACCGAGAAAGTTCAACATCGTATTTAGTTACTACCGCAACCGGCGATGGTCCCGTTGACGCCGCCAGTACCTCGGTGACCTCGATCAAGCGCGCGTTTAATTCCATCGCTAATGCCATCAGCAGTTCGTCGGATGCGTCCCATTTAAATACCGCCAATTTGACCACGGCGGGTACAGTGCTTAACTGGACTTTGTATAACGATGGCGTGTTTAATGAAGCGCCGGCGATCAACGGTTATACGACAAGTGCGACGTATTATATTCAAATGTTTGCGCCTTATAGCTCGACGGAAGTTGGGACTTCCCAGCAACATACGGGCAGTGAGGGAACCGGCGCGAGAATAGCACCGACCAATGGCGCGGCTGGAGCGAGTTATAAGTTTCTGGGTATTAGCAACGATTATGTGCGTATCAAGGGTATTGAAATTGATGGTAGTAATGTCTCGGGCGGATCGGGCTCCATGTATGGGATCAATCTTAACAGTGCCATCAATGCCTCTTCCAGTGATATCCGCATTGACAAAGTGATTATTCATGATTTATCCAGCAGTTTAACGGGCACACTTTATGGGATCAATGTGGATGAAGGCTATCTGAAAGTCAGTAACACGGTGATCAACGATTTGAATAATACCAATACGGGTGCCAATGCATCGACCGTTGGTATTAGAACAACGGCGGGCGGGGACACTCATTATATTTTTGCCAATACCATTTATGATTTACGCACAGCGGGCGGAGCGAGCAGTTTTGCCCGCGGGATCGATAATCAGAGCGGGACGATGACGGCGAAGAATAATTTTTCCGGATATTTTACAATTTCAACCGGCACATCGCAGGCTTACAATGGGACTCTCACGCAAGCCTATAACGTTTCTTCCGACGCAACCGCCAGCGGCACAGGAAGCGTAACCAGCAAAACCAATTATAGCAATTACTTTTTTGATTCTGGAAGAACGACCAGCGCCAATTTTCATCTGCGGCATGATGACAATGAATTATGGGGGACCAATGGTACCGATTTGAGTGCGGATGCCAACTTAGCAGTGACCGACGACATCGACGGCACAACTCGTCCAGCGGCTCCTGACGTGGGCGCCGATGAACATGGCAATGAAG
>JANPFV010000097.1:0-6041 GCA_031423615.1 Candidatus Omnitrophota bacterium | reverse complement strand
GACTCTTAAGATAGCGGCTTTAATGTCTCCTCCGGCCCAAAATGCCCTGGTGCAAGGAGGGCTTTTATCTTTGGGCAATATTAGAAATGTTTTTGAAACCCAGGAAGTTCTTGTTGACTGGCTGGCCGCCATGGCTTTAGGGAAAATTAGAGCAAGAATGAGCAGGGATTCGGACTATAAGAATCAGCATCCTCTCTTGGCCGCCGCGTTTAAGGACCATGAATTTAATTTTATCGTGAACACGATTACGGGCGGCCGGATTCTTGTGCAAACCGATAAAGAGGGACGAAGGTCTTATAGCTTTGTAGGGGGTCGTTGGAATACCGGTCCCATTGGCGATTCTAGTGCGGGGCTCAATCATCTGCCGGTTGCAGACACCCTCACCAATTTAAAGGCTTTTTATCAAGAAAGAGCTGAATCTCCTAAATTTTCTACCACCATAGATGATGGTATTATTTTACCCATCTTGACTCCTGTCCATGGCAAGGCACTCGCCGTTCATTACAATACGGTTTATAGCCTATTGACCAAGAACAACATTTTTAATATTAAGGATTTTAAAAACTTTTTCACAACAAAATCACCGGAGGAACAAAATAAGCTCAAAGAAAGTTTAAATGAACTAGACTTTAATTTCATCCAGATCGGATCAAATGCTCTCGCGAAGCGGCGCGATGCTAGTGCAAATCCCAGTGCAAAAGAAATAATCCAGCTGGGGTTGGGTGTGGTTTTAACCCAGATGGAAGGCGACATGGCAATCGTTTCTCGTAATCGTCCTCTATTAAATAAGTCTCATCAATTAAAAGCTGACCAGCCTATTGATTATATCCCGGACTTTCTTTCTATCGGCAGTGTAGTAGGTCTCATTGATGATAAGAAACCCTTGCGATTGGCTTTTGGCGATCCAAAAATAGTGGCCGACCTTCATGATGAAGCGGATGAAGATGCGGCTAATGAGGATAGCGCCGAGGCACAACCGGCCGTAGTCAATTCCAAGAGTTCGAGTGTGGTTAGTGGGAGTTCCGGTATATTTTTAGGGTCAAATTTATTGGGGTCTGCCTCTTTTAACAACCGGGCCGACTTTGCGGTAAGTCCTCCGCCTCCTCGCCGAGGATCCATTTATAGTTCTTCTTCTTCGATTGTGGGCGACCGTCCGCATTTATATCTTGTCGGCGGCAGCGGACCGGATCCCCGTGGTTCAAGAGCGGCGGCTGGAGGACCCAAAGAGGATGAAGTCGGAGGACCGGATAACAAAAATAAAAGAGTGTCGGAGCAACGGGAGCAAAGAGAAGACGAAGTCGATGAATTTGGTTCCGCGCCAAACACTTCTTCCGGGCCGAGTAGGGAAGTTGATAATAGAGGGACGGACGCCACCAGCGGTTTTGGTGCAGCAAGGGATCAACGCGAACCGGGAAACGCAGATCTTCCTCCTTTGATCCCGGGGGTGGGTGCCAGAGGACAAGCTGAAAAACCAGCTACAGACGTAGACCGTCCTTCGGAAAACAAACCAACGGAAGGGCCAGCCCAAACCAAACCTGAACCAGCCAAAGGGATAGAATTTAAACCTCTTTCGAGCACACCAACCAGCGCTTTTTCTCCGATACATTTTAATAGGCAAAGCACTCTGCCGTCCACTATCGGTGTAGGACCTTCTCAAAACAATTCGGTTTTTAACGCCGCCAGCAGTTTACGGGATCCCAGTGTTTTATTAGTGTCGCCTTCGACGGCGAGCGCTCTTTCTTCTGCGCCCGGTGTTTCACCAAATTCATTTAATAATCCTTCCGTCTCAGCAGCATCCTCTCCTATTTCTATTGTTGCACCCAATGGGTTAGGCCTGCCCATGAATGGCGGATCAATGTCTACTCCGCCACCAGCGTCGGGAGCAATGCCGTCATTTTTGCCAATGTCTTTGCCTTCATCCATCCCCGGCCTCGGATTTTATCCAAATCAAGTTTTTGCTTCTAATTCAGAAAATTCTTTCGGAATGGGAAATAATAATTTTAGCGGCCAGCCCGGCGCTAGGGGTCCCAACGCGAATAATGGGGCTGACCAAATTTCCATCTCGCCAAATTTATCGCCGGTTGGAATTACGGCTCCGCGGTTTAATATCCCGGCCATATCTTCTCAGCAATATGCTTTATTGACCCCTCATACTTTTGCCCTGCCTGTTTCGGCGAGCGCTCCCTCAGCAGTTGTTCCGGGAAGTATGCTTCAAACCATGTCTATGGTTGTGGCCATGAATGTTATCGATCCCGTTTATGCCGCCCATGAAGACATTGCGCAAAAACTTTTAAGCACCGACGGAAGTTTGACCGTCGAAGAAATCCTGACCTTAAAAAATGCGGCTGAAGGGCGTAATGTAGTTTTGAAGTCCCAAAGAATTAAACCCCAAGATTTTGATGCGGTCGTTAAAGCCGTCGGTCCGGTTTATGAATTGACCGGCTACACCGCCGAAGATGAAAACACTCCGCCCCAGCCGCAATTCACGAAATACGAAAGCGAAGCGGCGCCCTCGGTGGTTATCGGTACGGCTGAAATCCAGGGGGCTTTGGTTGTGGCCCAGCCCAATCTTCTTCGCCCGTCGAGCCAGTCAACACGTCAACTGGTCAACCAAAGCGTATTTGACGGTTTAAGTGATCCGGTTGTTGATAATGCCGTAGCCAAATATGTCTATCGTGCCGATCTTTCGTCTCTTTTGAGCACAATTAAAATGAAGGGACAAAACGTAAGCGTTGAAAACTCCTTAGTCGGCAATATTCATGGCGCGCTTTTGGATTTGATTACAAAACTTGGCGTTAATGTCGTTTTGGTTTCTTCAGAAAACAAGGAGCCGTTTAAACTTTTAATCGCCCGCGACGGCGAAGTTGAGACAAGAATTTTAGTCATCGGCGCGGCGAGCGAGGATTTTGCCGACGATGTGATCAAAGAAATGGACAAAGATAAAAATATCAGTCCTTTCGTGAAAAAACTTACCGCAAAAGCCAAGCAGGTCTTTAATGACTCCCGGACCCAAGAGTTGGCACAGAATGTTCCTACTCAAACTCTTTATGTTCCTCTGGAAAGAGCGGTTGAAATTGTCAAAGGCCAATCCGGTGTTGAAACCATTGTCTTGGCCCGGCTCAAGGCGGCCGCAGAACAAGAGGCTGTTCAATTGGCCAAGGTTGCGTCTGGACAATCGGCCGCCAATGATGCTCAATATGTCAAAGTTCCGGTGAAGGCGCCGGTTTCATTAGCGGAAAGACTTTTTGTGAAGGTTAAATCTTTAATGAATTCTCACCCGGCTTCCGCGCCTCCTTTAACGCAGATGGCGACTATTCTGCCCTTTGTAAATAAGGCCAAAGATGCGGCTAATATCCTAAATGGCGCCAAGCCGGTGCCGACAGTGCCAAAAGCTCTGGCCTCGGCAAATAATGTCGGCTCCGTTTTTGCCGCTTCTTCCACCGTTCTCGGCGGCGTTGAATTGGCTTTATACAACAAGGGTAAAATGCTCGCATCTTCTTCAGCGCTTGTGTTCCTAAAGGCTCCGGATGAAATTTTAGGACCGGATTTCTTGAAGCCAAATACCGATACCAAGGGCGCTGACCGGGAAATTTATTTACTTCGCGGCGGAAAACTTTGGGCCATTGGTCCCGACGGCAATACTGGTGATGAGGTGTCTTCCTCGGCTGTTTTAGCCGGTAACCCCGTTTCAGTTTTCGTTTCCTCGCCAGATCCAAACGCAAAGATTTTATATCGCGAAGTGGAAAAAGACAAAGCCGGCCGCAGTCCTGAGGAACAATTGGTCTTCTATCTCTCGGAATCTGTAAAGGAAATGGCTTCTTTTGCAGAGACCCAGCAATCCAAGTCTCCTGCGCCGTCGGTGGCTCCGTTACCGGTTGTGCCGGCAGGTTTGCAACTTTTAAACCCAGCCTCACCTATTGTTTCTTTGCCGCATTTGACCTTAAGCCGTGCGCAAGGGCCAAAGAAATTTGATTTAGTGCAATCGGGACAAAGGCCAGCGCCTTTATCTGCCAATGATGCATTCTTCCGTCCTTTTAAAACAAATATTATTCCATTAGGTTTACCATTACATCAGATAGCGAATGCTCCTAAGGTGGCGGTAGAAGAATCGGTAGATATTCATGCCTTGCCAAAATTGTCTAAAGCCGCCTCTTCTGCGGTGGGTTCGGTTTTCTCCGCTTCTTCCGCGGTTCTTCCTCCTGATGCTGCTACTGCTTACTGGGGTGAAAAAGCCGATAAGGTTTTAACATCAAATCCTTCCAATCTTATTATGATTGCCGGTCCACCCGATATTATGGCTAGCTCGGCTGTTGTGGAGATGATTAAAGGATTTGTTAAAAAGGGAATATTTGTTGCCTTCATTACCGGCGGTATCATTACCGATCCCAGCAATGCTGTCATCCGCCCGGATCAATTCACGCATGGTTTGGGGATTGTTTCAAACCCGGTTGCCACGAAAGCGACTTATCGTGATACCGCAACGAAGAAGGACGTTTCGGTGCTTAAACAAGTCGAAGAATTTGTAGCTCTCTCGGCCCAGCCTGCGCCGCAAGGTAAGACACCGGCCCAGGCTCTCCCTGTTCCGATGCTCAAACCTCCGACCGTTGTGCCTTCCGTACCTATTATGGCTCCGTTGGCTCCCCCAGCTCCCCACTCAGTTTATTTGAATTTAGCTATGGCCCATCCCGGCCAAATACCTTTAGATAATGCACCGGTCAATAATAAAGATTCTTCAAGACAGGCTGTTCCGGTCAATGCTCCCAATGTGCCAGGCCCAACGTCTAGCGATTTGCCCCCTGATCCTAATAGCGGAAATGGAAACGCGGGCGGCACACCCAAGGCTCCTATTGTTTTTCAAGTTGCCTCAAACCGAATTTATAGTCCGGTTGAGGCCTATTATGCTGTGCATTATGTAAATTTGAACAATCTTAATAGAACTATTATCAATGACACGGGAGCTTCTCGGTCGAGTGAAACAAATTTCAACTCGACCGGGTTGAGCCCAAATCCGTCAACAGCTTCCAGACCTTCCTCGGGGTCGTCGGAAGCGCAAGGGATTAAGAGGACAAAAGAAAATGAAGCACGAAATGAAGCACGTATTGTAAATAGCAATAAAGCAGTTGAAGTTGGTAGTGGTAGTAGAAGTCATCGTTCTGTGGGTCGAAATATCGGTTCGTTTGCTTTTGCCACGATTTTAGCGCCCGGTTTCTTCGGCGATGTTGCTAAGGTCTTGGTAAATGTAACAACAGCTGGTATTGATTCGATTCGTAATACAAATCGTAGCACAAGAAGTAAAGAAGAAAGCAGTACCGTAGTAGATACGATAAACGTGGTTCTTGGAGTACGCGTTGAGACATCGCAAGATTCTCGAGGTGTATTTGCAGGAAACCGAGTAGTAGCAAGCGGATTATTCCAGAATATTGCGGAATTAAACCGTGAGTATGAAACAGAAGTAAACGTTGCACAGCAAGTTCAACAAGAAGTTGTTTTACCTACTGTAAATGCGGTTCGTAGTGGAAGTAGAAATAGAAGTGCTCGTTCTGTTGTAGTTCTTGTAACACCAGTTATTAACTTAGCTGGGAAAGGCAAGACTAGAAACAATGTTGTAAATAGCAATAATGAAGGCAACTCAAGCAATATCGTTGTCCAAGGTTCTAGTAGTGTAAGAACTAAGGATAATGAAATTCAAGTTGTTAAGGTTCTTGGAGTACGCGTTGAGACATCGCAAGATTCTCGAGGTGTATTTTCAGGAAACAGAGTAGTAGCAAGCGGATTATTCCCGAATATTGCGGAATTAAACCGTGAGTATGAAACAGAAGTAAACGTTGCACAGCAAGTTCAACAAGAAGTTGTTTTACCTACTGTAAATGCGGTTCGTAGTGGAAGTAGAAATAAAAGTACTCGTTCTGTTGTAGTTCTTGTAACACCAGTTATTAACTTAGCTGGGAAAGGCAAGACTAGAAACAATGTTGTAAATAGCAATAATGAAGGCAACTCAAGCAATATCGTTGTCCAAGGTTCTAGCAGTGTAGGAACTAAGG
>JANPFV010000096.1:0-12589 GCA_031423615.1 Candidatus Omnitrophota bacterium | reverse complement strand
CCAGATATTCCTCCTTGATTCCCGGGCCCGTATCCTCAAAATCGACGATCACGACATCGTCCCCGATGTTAAAAGATATTCCTCTCCGGTCAACCCACCCGACATCCTGCTCGACAAATTTTTTGGCAGTCGTGCGGATTGTCAACGACCCGCCGTCAGCCATGGCATACAAGGCATTGACGATTAAATCGACAATGACCTGCTTGACACGGTTACGGTCAATTTTTATGGACGGTAAATTTTCCTGAAGATTTTTTTCAAGATGGACATTAAGACGTTCGCATTGCGGGCGGATAAGATTGACTGCCTGATCGATCAGGATATTAATATCTTCCGCTTCCTTCTTCAAATTTGTGAGACTGGCAAAATCGAGAAGCCCCTTAATGATCCCGTTAGCCGACGTTGCCGCTTCCCGGATCGACTCCAGGGTCAGAGAAATTTTTTCATCATTCGGTTTAAGCGCCGTATTTAAATACTCCACACCGTACAAAATAGTCGCCAAAGGATTTTTAACTTCATGCGCTACCCCGCTCGCCAAGCCGCCGATGACATTCATCTTCTCTGCCTGAATGAGCTGGACTTGTGTATCTTGTAATTTTGTATAGGCACTTTGGAGGTCTTCCTCCGCTTTTTTGCGCTCAACGGCATAATAAAGTGACTTGATCAAGGCATAGGATTTATACATTCCTTTAATCAGATAGTCTTGTGCCCCTTTTGTAATGGCTTTTAAGCCCAAATCATCCTGATAAGAACCTGTGTTAACGACGATGGGTAGGCGAGGAAATTTACGATGAAATTTTGTTAATGTTTCGATTCCTTTGCTGTCGTCTACGTTTAGATCAAGCAAGACCACATCAAATTTTTTCTTAGCAAGAGTAAGGAAAGCATCATTCAGAGAAACGACGAATTGAGACTCCAGCCGGCCATAAGGCGAAGAATTGAGCATTTTGGCAATAATCTTTCGATCCACAAGATTATTCTCAATGAGAAGAACTTTAAGCTTTTTTCCAAATTGTGATTTCATGCTAATGAGCCATCTTTAAAAGTGTGTGAGGGGAATCAGGTATACCAACGGCCATCGTTTGCTGAAAATTCATAAAGGCATCGGGCTCCTCATTTGTTTTATAATATAAATTTGTCGCCGGGGAATGTAAAGACGTATTTTGACTATTATCCGCATGTTGCTTAATATCCAAAGCCTGAGCTTCCAATAACTGTTGTCGCAATTCGGGAGTATTAAAAACATCCAGGGCTTTTTTTAAATTCTGCACACTGAGATCATATCGGTGCAACTGAAAGTAAATCTTTCCCAACGATTCCCATACCGCAGGCAAATGTTCATTGATTTTAAGAGCGGCTTCGTAGAATTCGGCCGCCAGGACCGCATCCGGCAGTTCTTGGGAATAAATTTGGGCTATTCGACGCATAATAATCAATTTTTCCGGGTCTTCGAGAGAAAATCGCAAGGCGATTTTATAATATTCTAAAGCCTTTTCAAAATCACCTTGATCACTCAAATAATCACCCAAAGCCAAATAAGTCGCCGACTTTTCAGGAAAAAGAGACAATTGCGTGCGAACATAATCTTGCGCTTCATCATTCTCGCTAAAAATTTTTTCAAAACGATCATAATTGTCATGGACCATATTCAGTGTAGGCCCCGCGTGCATGGCTTTAAGCGCCAGAGGCAGCGCTTCTTCGGTTATAATTTTGATATTGTAATGTTGGTCGTAGCGATGGGCCTCGAGGGTTTTAAGCTGGCTCATTCCTAAATAGCCTAAGGGGGAATCCGGATGATTTTGGATTATATGGTCAAACACATTGCTGGCTTCAAGGAGAGCTTGCGGATTTCCGCGATAATTATTGAGGTATTTAAGACCTTGTTCATATTCTTGCAGCGGATGAGCGGAGAAATAAGCTTCAGCCGGAGGAATCCCAGCGAGGAGTATCCCCGTCGTAAAAATGAACAAAGATGTTTTAAGAGCTTGTCGCATAAGGTTTTCACCCCACGTTGGAAAGTGTAACATATGGGGAAGGCCTTATGCCACTCAAGGTCTAAAATAAACGGAAATTGTTTCAGGAACAAGAGACTTTTAAATTCAAATCGGGTACTAAAGTTCAGAATCCTCCGCTTCGTCTTGATGACGAGACTGGAGTATTTCCTCGACTTTTAATAAAAGCGTTTTTGCCGAAAACGGTTTGGTCAAGAATCCATCAACTCCCATGACCACAAAACTGTCCACCATTTGTCCGTGACCGCTAATAACCAGAATAGGAATATTGGACGTCAGAGGACTGTCCTTTAATTCTTTAAAGAATTTAAATCCATCCATCATGGGCATGAGAATGTCGGTAATAATTAAGTCCGGTTTGACTTTACGCAGCATTTGAATCGCATCCAATCCATTGACGGCCCCGACCGCTTCGTAGCCTCGACGGGCAAACATATCCAAGGTCACCTTTAAAACATCGGGATTATCGTCGACAATAAAAATGGTAGCCATGATCCCTTTATTTGCCGGATTCTAAAATTTTTAAAGTCTTTTCAATGTCGGAATAAGTGTTAAAAATATGTGGGGCAATCCTTAAATTGCCTTTCCATTTTGCAATACCGATACCCTTTTGCAAAAATTTTCTGAAAATCATATTGTTTTTTGCCGGGTCACGATGAGAAAAAACAATCAGGGCACTGCGGCGACGTTCCTCGGATGCGCTGATCAACACATAAGAATCTTTATCTAAACCTTCGACAAAAGCGCCAACTCTTTCTTTAATCAAGGTTTGGACTTTGTCGATGCCGATTTTTAATAAATATTCGATGGAAGCGGTCAGCGGGACAAAATTAAAAAAATTGGCGGTTCCAAAAACATCAAAAGATTTTGCGGAATTCTGCGCGGTAAAACGTAATTCTCCGTTGCCGGCCAATTCTTCAGGAGACATCACATTCACCCAAAAAGCCTGAGGATAGCACATCGTTTCGCGGATTTCCTTTTTGATCCAACAAAACCCTGTGCCGTAAGGACCGCACAGCCATTTGAATCCCGCGCAGGTCATAGCATCAATCGGCAACTTTTTTAAATTAAGCGGGATATAACCTGCAGATTGCGAAAAATTGACGACAAAGATTATTCCCCTTTGACGACACACTTTGCCGATGGCGGCAATATCAAGAACATATCCCGAAAACGTATGCACATGCGGCAGACAAATCAACCGGGTTTTAGCCGTTATCGCTTTAACGATTTCCTCCGGGGTAATAACGGGTCCGCGGCTCGGCCATTGATGAACCTTCACTCCCCGGGATTCTAAAGTCAGCCACGGCAAAATGTCCGTCGGGAAATCATTTCGCATCAAAAGGATTTCGTCGTCAGGCTTAAACGGAAGACCGTTGGCTAAAAGATGAATGCCATACGTTGCACTATTACCAAGAATGACATCCTCTGAAGAAACAGAAAGCAACCTTCCGATGGCATCTTTTAATTTTGCCGGGACATCGATAAAATGCTGGTGGGTTAAAGTCGTGGGATTGATTTTCCAGGAAATTGCGGCCTGCAAGGCTTTCCGCGCAATTTTGGGCAAAGCTCCCTCACTGGCACTGTTCAACCATATCTTTCCATTGAAAGGACCAAAATCCCTGGCGTGCGGGGTGGACCACATCAGAATTTCATACTCAAACGGGCCTTCAGATAGGGCGCACTGTCCGGATCAACCTTACCCTGCCCATCGCGGTATTCAAAACGTCGTGCGAGGCTGGCTCCGCCGGACAAAGAAGCTTCCAACCATTTTTCGATAGAATATTTAATACCACTGCCCAAGGTCGCTTCTTTGACTTTTAAGACAACACCCTTTTGTCCCGCGCGCGTGACTTCATATTCATCCAATGTGGCGTCATATTCCGCAAATAAAGACCAGTGGTCGGTAATTTTGTATGTGACGGTTGGTTCCGACGAGGCTAAGTGAATGTCCCACCGGTCATTGGGTTGCCAGTTGATTCCAATGATAGGTGTGACCGGCGTATCGGCATTGACATTGATGGTCACTCCGGCGACAAAAACAAAGGTTTCACTGGGTTTATAAATGAAATAGGTGCGAAACGGCAGACGAAATGAGCTGGCCGTCCACGTCGAATCATCGGTATACCATGACGGCAAAATTTCCGCACCCATGAAGTAAACATCGGATTCAACAAAGGGGATGGGAAATTTAGCACCCAGGCGAAATTTTCTCCCTTCTAAATGCGCAGGTAAATTGACAGGTAAATTTTCATTAATGTCTAAATGTTTATAGTCAAATTCCAAAACAACCGGCAAAATGTCAAAGGCTTTGTCGTCGTAAGATATTTCAAAATCATTCTGATTGACACTGATCTGTCCTGGCTGACGATTGACATCACTTTCAAAAACCATACGGTCCTTTATAATGACCGTAAGCTGTTTTTCCTCAGCGGACAAAGGAACCAAAATTTCTTCCCCTGCGTAGGATGCCGCGCACAACAAACCGAAAAGCCCATTTAAAAATAAAAAAATCGGTCGCAACTTTTTAAAATCCACGATAGTCCTCCTTTTATGATTTATTCCTTGAGAGCGTCAGCCATAAGATTGTTGTGACTGGCAATGACCACCCAACGATCGGGCTGCTTTTGCCACGTCATCGTGTAACGACGGATGACTCTTTTGCCTTTGTCGGTTTGATTCACTTCGATTGTAAAAATAAAATATTGAAGAATGGCGATATCACCATGCAGCCGAATATCGATAGGTCGCAATTCGCAGATGACAACCTTGGTACTTTTAGCCCAGAACCCCACCCATTTTTCCAGCCATGGTTTATCGACGGGAAGAGGGCTTTCGTGCCCATAACCGATAAATTGCGGATGAATATATTTCAGAAATTCAGGGATATTGCCACCAATCAGCTGTTCCCAGTGGTTTTCCAAATTGCTCCAGACCTCTCGCTGTTCCTTGCCCCAATGTTCAGGTATCCATGACGCCAATTTCATATCCATAAAATCTCCTTAAAGAAAAAACAATTGGTTTTACGACGGAATTGCAGTCAAATCTTACTGAAACAAGCAGGCCTTGTCAAAACAAATGCGATAATTCTTCCCCAAAAAAAAGCCTCCCGCAAATGAGGCAGGAGGCTTTAAGCTAACGCAAATTATACCTTGGTGACATTTACAGCTTGATCGCCTTTAGGACCCTTTTCAACTTCGAATTCAACTTCCTGTCCCTCTTCGAGAGAACGATAACCGTCAGCCTTGATCGCGGTGTGATGAACGAAAACATCTTTACCGGATTCTTGCTCGATAAAGCCAAAGCCCTTTTGGTTGTTAAACCATTTCACTTTGCCTCTAGCCATTTTTTACTACCTCCTTCTAACTATTGATTTGGAGTAAATAATGGCAGAAACAAAATCATACCGCAAAATACACAACATTTGTGGCCTTTGCTTTCTAACCACTTATTTACTTACAGGTTGAGATATTCAACCTTTTGCCTAGTGATTATTTATTATCGCAAAATCAAAATCTTGTCAAAATTATTTTAATGTTTCTTTCTTTGTCATAATAAGCCCGCTTATAAAAATATAAGCACGTCGAAGATTACCCCCCCACCGTTCTCAATATCAATGGTAAACTAAAAGGAAAGTTTTATAGGAAAATATTAGTGAATGAAATATAGCACGAGAATTTGCGCTAAAACAACCCGCAGCAGCATCACTAAAGGATAAACTGTAGCACAGGAAACTGACGCGGCATTAGACGGTGACAAGCTGTTTGCAAAAGCCAACGCCGGTGCATTCGTCATGCTTCCTGCCAGAACACCGCACAACGTTAAATAATTCATTTTAAGTTTTATCCGGCCCCAGACAGCCGCAATTAAAAGGGGTATGATCGTTATCAATCCGCCACAAGCCAGCCAGTAAAAACCTTGCCCTGCAACGAGAGTTTCAATAAACGGCTTTCCTGACTCTAATCCGACGGATGAAAGAAACAAAACAATTCCCAATTCACGCAACATCAAATTGGCATTCAGAGGCATGTGCCAGATAAATTTTCCAATACGACCGATACGGCTTAAAACTAAAGCGGCAATCAATGGCCCACCGGCCAAACCGAGCTTGATGGGAAAGGGAATGCCTGGGAAAGTGATGGGCCATGAGCCGATAAAAATTCCCGAAACCACACCTATAAAAAGGGGAATGACAAAGGGAACATTCCTATTCTCGGAGGCATGGCCGATTTCTATTGCGAACTCCTTAATGTCTTCCTCTTCCCCGACAGCAAAAACAATATCCCCATAGTGAAATTGAAGGTCTTTCGACGCTGCAAACTCGATATTGGCCCGACTCACTCGTGTCAACGTAATGCTGTAACGCTCCCAAATATTTAAATCTCCGACTGCCTTTCCAACCACATCAGGTTTAGTGACGATAAGTTTTTGGGCCATAATGTTACTCTTGATTTGCCGGACATCCACATCGCTCTGATGGCCGATCGTTAAAATTAAATCTTTAAGCTCTTTTTGCGGACCGACAGCATACACGATATCACCGACAAAAATCCTGCTTTCATCTACGGCCACCCGCACTTTGCCGTGATGCATCACACGCGAAATGACAACGCCACTTTCTTCTAAATAAGGAATGTTGGTGATGGCAATATCATTAAGATTGGGATTATCCACACGGATATTCATAGCGCAGAGAGGTTTTTCGTCAAGGGTTTGAGTAGGCTCAGGAGCTTCCTGTTTGAGATTGATGCGAAAAATGATTTTTAAAGCCATCATTGTCAAAATAACACCGACGATGCCAAAAGGATAGGCCACGGCATATCCCAGACCGGGAAGTTTTAGCGCTTCGTCGGTTATCCCCGGAAGACTGCTTAAAGCTTGTTGAGCCGCGCCAAGACTAGATGGGTTTGTTGTCGCACCCGTAAACATTCCGACAGCCAGGGACATGGGAATATGACCCCAAAGATGTAAGCCGATTGTGATGAGTCCTCCGGCGATGACGACAAATCCGGCTAATAAGTTTAAAACCAAACCCTCGCGCCTTAAAGAAGAAATAAAACCGGGTCCAACCTGCATTCCGATCGAATAAACAAAAAGAATTAACCCAAAATCGCGGCAAAATTCCAAAATCTTGGGATCAAACGTGAGGTCATAATGTCCAAAAATAAGACCGACAAAAAGCACACTCGAAACACCCAGACGAATACCAAAGCAACTTATCGATCCCAATAATAATCCCAAAGCCACGACCAGGCTAAGGACAAAAATGCTATGTTCAATCGAATGGGTTTGAATAAGCTGTAAAAAAGTGTCCATGGAAGACGGCTCCCTAAATTATTTTGCGGCATTATATCATTTGTGACGAATGTCGCTGCGAAATAAAACTTTATCTTGAAATGGATAATATCGACCGATATACTCAACACATGAAAAAGCGGATTTTAATTTTTGACTTCGACGGAACCATTGCCGATACTTTTCACGCTATGATTCAAATCAGCAATCAATTGGCTGAGGAATATCATTTTAAGCAAATAACCCTCACCGAAGCTGAGCGGATGAAGGACAATACTCTTAAAGAGACGATCCATCAGCTCAACATTCCTCTTTTTAAAATTCCGATCATCGTGGCCAAGGCCAAGAGTGAACTGTTTAAGGATATTGCAAAAATCCTTCCCGTCACCGGGCTCAAAGAAATTTTGACGCAGTTAAAAATGCTGGGCATCCAAATGGGAATCCTCACTTCGAATTCAACGCAGAATGTGGAAGAATTTCTTAAGAATCATGACCTGCAGGTTTTTGAATTCATAAAATCAACGTCCAAAATTTGGGGCAAGGATATTCACCTTTCCAAAATCATCACCGCCCGCAACTTCAGTTTAAATGATGTTATTTATGTCGGCGATGAAGCGCGCGACGTTGATGCGGCCCGGCGATCCGGGATCAAAGTTGCGGCCGTGACATGGGGATACAACTCCGGAAAAACCCTCCTCGCCCACTCTCCGGACTATCTCGTCCATCGACCCGAGGAACTTTTGCAACTTATCCGCTGATTTTCTTGCCTTCAATCAAATGAACATCTCGTTGCGGAAAAGGAATAACAATATGACTTTGCCGAAATTGCATCACGATGGCATTATTAATGGCAAATCGCACATCGGTATATTTATCTTGCGGCACCCAGACAAAAGCCTGCAAATTGATTGAGGAATCGGCAAACTCCTTAATTCCTAGTTTGAAAATTTCATTATTCGGGATACGCTTTTCATTTTTTATAATCGTTTCTAAAACTGATAGGGCTTTTGCAATATCAGTGTCATAGCTCACTCCGACACTGATTTCCAACCGGCGATGCTGAGAAAAATTTTTAATGACTTCCCCGATAATATGTTTATTGGGAATAATAATCCGGCTCCCGTCTAAACCAGCCAACTCCGTCCGGGGCAAAGTAATATCTTTGACTTCCCCTTGATATCCGTGAACCTCAATGATATCGCCTAATTTAAAAGGTTTGGTAAAAATCAAGGTGGCCCCCGCCGCATAATTGGAAAGCGGTCCCTGAATCGCTAAACCAATCCCCACACCCGCCACCGACAATCCAGCGATCAAAGGAGCAATTTGCACACCCAAAGAGCTTAACATCATAAGCAAACCCAAAAGTAAAACGACTAAACGTACCAATTGCGACAAAAACTTTGCGATGGTGATATCAATTTTCTTTTCCAGCAATTTTTTACTGACTAAATCTGACAAATATCGAGAGAGAATCCAGGCCACGAATAAAATCAATAATCCGCCCAAGGCCTGAAAGCTGTACTTCACACCCATTTCGATAACCCAATCAATCAGTTTCGAAACGGTACTCATTTTCACAACCGGAATAGTCAATTGCTCGGCGAAAATTCCGCTAAAGAACAAAACCAATGGCATCCCTTTTCTCCTAAAATTATGCTGATAAATATTATTACGGTTTTTTATAGCCACACAAATGATCGCCCGGCCAATGCTGATTGATAATCCAACGTAAAGGCACACATTGAAAAACTCTTCCACTCACGGTTTTGCGCATTCCGAAGCGGGTTTCATAAATCTTGCAAGAGTATTTTCCATTTTCAAGTTTCTCTAAATTTTCGCAAGGATCACCTTCCGCGACACCGCAACATGATCCACAGCGGGTGCATTTGGCTTCCCACGCATCGCTTTGCTTCTGGGTCAACGCTTGGTAACGGGCGTCATCATTATTCTCATCAGACGGCATCATAATTCCTTTCGTGCACAAAAAATAAAAGTACCGACGCTATAATCGTTAACGCCACCGAAAAATACAAGGGCGCAGTCATTCCCACCTTGTCCCAAAGAACACCGGCTATGACCGACGCCGGTAAAGCGCATATGCCGATGATCATTTGATAATACCCCAGACAGCTGGCACGAAACACTTGCGGAGAAAGTTCGGATACAAAGGCCTTTTGTGCGGTTTCAAAAGCGCCTTTATGCATTCCAAAAAAAGCCAGGGCGACTACAACTGACCACATACTCAATTTGCAAAGGATTGTGCCGCAAACCAGTCCCCACAAAATAAAAGCGATCAAAAGAACAGTTTTACGTCCATAGCGGTCCGATAATTTTCCAAAAGGAATAGAACAAAACGATGCAATCAAATTATATCCCAAATATAAAACCGGAATCATCGTCAGATGAAAGCCCACTTTTTGCGCATAAATCAGTAAAAAAGAATAACTGAATGTGGCCAAGGTAAAAATGGCGCTGAGAAAAAAAAACAAACGCAAATTGGGCGTGATTTCATTAAAGGTGATGCCGCGAAAAACATTTCCGGGCTTGGGAGGAGAATCCTTGATCGTAAAGATGATCATGATGACCCCCAGCAAAGACGGAATGGCGGCGATCAAAAACAAACTATGCCGGCCGATAAGATTTAAAAATAAAATACAGGCGACAATCCCACAAACCCCGCCGAAATTATCTGCCATCCTCAGGATACCAAAGTTTTCTCCGCGATTATGGCGAAACGAAAGGTCAGCGATCATTGCGTCGCGCGGGGCCGCCCTGATTTTGCCGGCCCGATCCAAAGCGCGAAAAGGAATCAACATCACCCAGCTTGTCGTAAAGGCATATCCCACCCTTGCCGTCGCGCCACAGAGATAACCCAGCCAGATAAAAATTTTCCGCTTGCGAAATTTATCGGAAAGATACCCCGCGCCGCCCTGGGATAAAGCAACCATAGCATCCCCCAGCCCATCGATAAATCCGAGTGCCGACATGTTCGCCTTCAAAACCGTGGTCACAAAGAACGGCCAGATCGGATAAATCATTTCCGCGCCAAAATCATTTAAGAACGAAGCTAATGACAAAACCCGGAGAGTGCGTTTGCCTTGTTTTAAATCCATTACTGTATTCTAAGGGCGGTTTAATGAGCGTCAAGACAAAAGACGACATTTAATGACGGAAGTGCACAAAAATACGTCCAAAATTTTTATCGTCTTTTTCAATGCGATGATAAAGTTTTTGGATTTCGGGTTGCATTAAAAAGCGTAAAACGCTTTTTTTAAGTTGCCCGCTTCCTTTCCCGGGAATAATTTCCAGCAACGAAATTTTCTTCTCGACAGCCTCTTCTACAACCCGGCGCAATTCTGCTTCAATCTTTTGTCCCTTGTTAAAAATATCATGTAAGTCGAGTTTAATTTTGGCCATAACCGATTAAATTCCGTATAGAGCAGATCCCCAACTCCACATTTTAAAAATTCCTGATTGACTTTAACTCCTCAATGAGGAACCAGAGTCCTAAAAAAATCCGGCAAAGGCACGGTGAAAGTAAGTCTTTCCTTACTAAAAGGATGCGTCAGGGTAATGGCCTGCGCATGCAAGGCCAAACGCGGATATTTCTTTTCGTTACGGCCGTATTTTGTATCCCCTACGACGGGATGTCCTTCGTCCGCCATATGAACACGGATCTGGTTTTTGCGTCCACTGAGGAGATCTATTTCCAATAAAGTGAACCGGCCGCTTTCCTTGATAACTTTATAAGCGGTTTGCGCAAGTTTACCGTGGATGCTGTCATCCACGCTGTGCATCATATAATCCTCATCTTCCATCAAGTGGCTGGTGATCAGTCCTTCTTTCTGCAACATTTTTCCATGAACGATAGCATAATAAATTTTTTTCGTTTCTTTCCAGTTGTCCTTTAGAAATATTTGCGCCTGTGGTGTTTTAGCAAATATCAAAACACCGGAGGTCCCCTGGTCAAGACGGTGGACGACAAAAACGCGCTTGTGCGATTTGGCTTGTCCTTTGCGGACATATTCATTGAGGGCGTGCAAGACCGTTGTTTCTTTATTCCACAAGGCACTGACCGTTAAGAAACCCGGGGCCTTATGACCCACGATAATATCCCGGTCTTCATAAATAATTTCATAACCCTTGGGTTGATATTTTTGCGGTATTTTTTTTGACGGCAACATTTTTGACATCCCTCACTATAACACGTCTGCGCCCATTAAAAAAGCGGGGATGTTTTTTAACATCCCCGCCTTAAATTACCACTCAATGTAAAGGTTTAACTTCTCACTTTAATAATGAGGGCTGTGTTCACACCGCCAGCCGCTTGGTATTTAACCATGATTTTCTGGCCGGCCGTGAGACTTGTTAACACCGCCGGTTTTCCCATAGGGTCCTGAACAACGGTTTTATCCGAAACATTCACCGTGATATCTTTCCCTGCCGGATCGGTCACAACAACTTGCGTAGAGGAAACTGTTTTTACAACACCCATTAAACCCGTCGATTTTTCCATCGTTTTAGGCGATGATTGGGCAAAACAAACGGACGTGGACAATAAAATAGTGATGGCGAAAAGAAATACTTTATTCATTTAAATCTCCTTTTATTTATTCGTTTTATCGGTTTTGACTTCTTTTGTTTTTTTGGGTGTGTGCTTTTTTTTGGCTTTTTTTACCGTCTTTTTGAAGGTTTCAACGGCAGTGGCATCATTAGCTGTCACCGGAGCCGTTTCGGCAAAACATACGGAACTCATTAAAGCCCCAAATAACAGGACCAAGCATAGCTTTTTAAACATTGTATTCTCCTCAAATAAAGTGATTGAATATAAATAAATTTTGAAAGAAATCAGAAGATATCGGGGGGCGATGTTTCATGAAGCTCAAGATAGAGGATGGCTGAACTGGGATGTAACCATTGCAAATCAAGAGCGATTTGATTAGAAGCCAGCAACAAAATGGAAGAAATGGTTCCGAAAAAAGAAAGAATGGGCAAATTGAGCACGTGCTGAAACCCAGCGTCATCATCTGTGATATCACAAGCCGAAAGCGAAAAAGCAAAAACCGACGCGGTTAGGCAGATAATCAGAAAGACAAAAACAATTTTAAAAAGTGAATTCTTTTTCATAAGTTTTCAAAGTATCAGTACTTTGTTAAATAATAGTTTTTTGACACATAAATTTAAAAATTCCTCGACGCTGTGAAGCGTTGCAATGCGTTGAATATCGATACACGCAACGCTCCTTTAAAAGCTAACATGTTGCAACATAATCTGTTATGCAT
>JANPFV010000095.1:0-3601 GCA_031423615.1 Candidatus Omnitrophota bacterium | reverse complement strand
CCTAAAGCCATGGCGGCCAGCCAGTCAACAAGAACTTCCTGGGTTTCAAAAACATTTCTAATATTGCCCAAAGATAAAAGCCCTCCTTGCACCAGGGCATTTTGGGCCGGAGGAGACATTAAAGCCGCTATCTTAAGAGTCGTTTCGTCACCTGGTGATAAGGTAGGCATCTGCCTTTCTTTTAGAATTTCTTTTTGCTGTTTTGGTGAGAGAGACTGTAGATATTGTATGTATTTTAACTCATTAATCCTGTTAAACACCTCTTGCCTTGGCTTATTAGCTAACCCATTCTTTGCAAAATAGCGGTCGGTTATGGCGTGGAAGGTTTCGTGCACCATATCATCAAAGTAGGACACCGGGACTTCGCCGTTGCGGCCAAAACGGGCACCTAATAAATTCACGGTGATTTTATGCGGATCGTCTTTTCTCGCAGCATTATAAGAAGAAATGGTCATACGACTGCCCCAGAATTTCTTTTCTTTGGGCTGGGCGACTTTCAAAATAGCATTTTCGAATGCTTTGCGGATTTCTTGGGTAGTAACCCTTTCCAATTTACCCGATTGAAGACCCAGAGCCTGTTCCAGCTCGCTATTGATCCAATCGACCGGATCATTTTTTCCATCGTGGCCGCCGCGGAAATAGTTAAGAATACCGGTTTGATATTCCAGCATGCCGTGAGCCAAGGAACCATAAAGCTGGACTTCTCTGACCCTCTGTTCCACAGCATGACTATGAACATTAAGGTTTTTGGCTTCTCCAACTTTGTCAATCCGTTCATCAAGCTCAGCCAAGAAGTAGGCTTGTCCCATTAATAAATCCCGGTCACGCTCCATATCAGCTATCGCAGTCTCTTCTCCCGGCGTACTGCTACTGCTAGCACGTTTCGCCTCTATTGCTTTGTTTTTCTCAACTTTTTTACCCTCGACTTCTTCAAAAATTGACTTAATGGCGGCTTTCTGTCTTTCCATTTCTTTACCCAAGGACACATGAATACCAGCCATATTACCCAAAGATTCAGTATCTACAGGAACATTAAGATTTCTTAATTGCTCTTGGATTGCGTTTAAAGCCGCTTTGGACTTCTCGTCATATTTTCTTTCGCCATATTTTTCCGCAAAAGGCGAATCGGTTCGACCTGTAGTCTCCCCCTGACCAGGCAATATGGGACTAATCGCCGCTAAAACATCTGCATCAAATGCATACGTCCTTGGCAAACCCGCTAAAACACGGGCATTGTCCCGGGCCATGGACTGTAAATTCTTTTCCCGGTCTTCTTTTTCTTTGTCGGTTTCTTCCTCCCCAGGCGAATGAATGCTCTCTAAATAAGCCAATTGCGTTTTATAAAGGGCATCTTCCACCGCCGGGGAAGCGGGGCTCGCGCCGGCTTGACTTCTCTTAATAATCTGGGGAATCATTTGTAAATAGGCCGGATTGGCAATGCCGCCTAAGCCATACCTCATCATAGGCAGTTGGCCAATGGCATTTGCAAAATCGGCATTGAGGCTATGTAGGAGGATATAATTTTGCGCCGCCTGATGGACATCTTCATAACTGATGGACGGGTTGATATGACGAATAATAAAATTTAGGGTACGACTTTTTTCCAGGTCGCCCCACCTTTCCCCCTCCGGAAGCTTGACGGGAGCTGCATAATACTTGTCTATGATCGCATCGAGAATCCTGGCTTGTTGAAGATCGCTCATATTGTTCCAGGTGATATTTTCCGGCAAAACCATATCTACAGATTTTTCCCGAGTCCCGCTCGACTCGGATCCAAAAGCCACGGTCAATCCAATTTTCGCCAAATCATCCTGCACTTGAATCTGCGAAATATTAGCGGAGGCACTAAAAAGATTAAGCACGCCGATCATTGCCGGAAGAATAGTCATGATAGGGACGACGGCGGGGCTGGGAACTCTTTTCTCCCGTTCTTCAAGAATTCTTAAAGCATCCTTGAGCCGGCCGACTATGCTGGGCAATGAACCGCGCAAACCAGTTGGACTCATTCTTTGCGCATAATCCACGCCTTTGGCTAATTCATCAGCCGAAGGCTCTTCGCCCATGGTTTGATGCCGATACGTCTCCGCTAATTTCTGCGCCATTTGTCCATTGTCCATTACACCCGGGGCCGGCATGGAAGGCCGCAATTCGACCAATTGGTCACGATGGAGGGAAGAATTCATTTTTGCAACAACGGTCGCAAAATCCAAATTCCCCAAGCGCACGTTTTCCCGGCTAAACTCCACAAAATTCTGGTCGATCTTGGGTCCCTGAGGATCAAACTTCATCTTGTGATCAAGTTTTGTCCAGAGATCCAAATCCCGCGCATTGGCCTCACTTAATTTGACCGGACTTTTGGCCAACGTTTCCGCAAATTTTTCCCTGAAATTTTTACTCATCTTTTCAATATCAGCGGTCAAAAGGTCATCGACACTCGGGGTATTGGATCCACCGATAAAGGTATCGACTTCCGTGGAGCTTTGGAACCTTTCCTGGATTTTAAAGATCAAGAGGATTTCTTCCATCGACGTAGCATTCAAGACCATCTGATTAAAACGATTCAACATGCCCTGGTCCGCACTATCGCGAAGATCATTATAAACACCATTGGCCGTCAGACTTTCCTGGCCAAGTTTAAAACTATCATCCAAACGATGCAGGATGGTGCTGTCCCCCTCTTTACCTTGCACCACAGCCGGGAGAGGCTTGCCGCCATCTTCGGGATCAAATGATTTATCGCGGTCACGGATATTAACCACGTCGCGGCTGTGCGGCGCTACCGCAACCTCGTCAATTCTATTGCCTTTGGCATCAAAAAGGGTTACCTTAATCCCGCGATCGCGCATCATGGTCTGATAAACTAAAGTGTAATTACTGGATGAATCAAAAAAGGAAATAAATTGCGGGCCCTCAGCTTGACGCCGGGTAATTTCATCCTTAAAGGAAGTAGTCAATCTGCTTCCAGTAAGGTTCCCCTCATCATCTTTAGTAAGTTGCCCCTTATCATCCAATTCCCGAACATCTTTTTCATCACCGCGCTCCTGCTTTACATAATCACTAAAGGTCACTTTCCTACCATCCTCAAGATGAATGACCAAGTCGCCTTGGGAATTTCTCCCATAGCTTTCGTTTTTCCGAAGTTGAATGCCACCTATAGAAGCAATTTGTTTGTTAAAGCCGGTGATTTCGCTTTTATCCAAAACAATAATGACTTTTTTCTGCAAAGGACTATCTTCTCCAGCCAAACTTGCCTTATGCACAGCTTCCGTCGACATTAATTCTGCAACATGTTTAACACTATATTCCTGTGCAACTTGCTTACCCGTCTTTACGTCTCGTGTCATTTCAAGACTGCCGTCTGCTTTATATTTACGGAATATGGTTCCATGCTTAAAATAAACTTCGGAATCATGGCCTCGCGCCAAATCCACAAAATCAGGCTGATGCATACGGGCCTCCGGCAAAAGAACGACCGGGCGGTCCACTCCGGCAGCGAAGCGCTGCTTGATATAGGATTTAGGGTCCGTTACCTCATAGACGTCCTGCGGACGCAATTGCCATACGGCGGATTCCGCTTCATTGTGGAATTGAGTTTGGAAAT
>JANPFV010000094.1:0-1528 GCA_031423615.1 Candidatus Omnitrophota bacterium | reverse complement strand
GATAAATTAATTGCTAAATTCATCTTGCCTCCCGTTTTTCACCCATTGGGTGATGTTAATCGTTTATTCGCATAAACATTTTAACGACGGGGGCATTCTTTTTGTCCTCTTTTTTTAACTTTTTATTTAGGATTTAGGGATGCAAAGGTTCGCCTTTTTCATTACAAAAAACGAATGGACTCTCGGGATTCTTTCTGACTCTTATAAGCGCGGTCTTAACTTGCTCATTCGTGGGAAAACTTTGGAAATGGCCTATAAAATATCCGGGGCCTAACATTTTCTATAAATTATTATGCCGGCCCCTTTTTTAAAAAGACTCCTTTCAGGCCAGCCAATAAAATTAAAACCACACCAAAAACGCAAACTACACTGGCCCCCGTTGGAAAATCGAAATAGTAAGAAACAGCCATTCCCGATATACTGACAATAAATCCTATCACCCAACCCCAAGCCAGCCTTGATTTCAAATGATCCGATAAAAGCATGGCACAGACCGAAGGAACAACAAGAAAAGAAAAAACAAGTAAGACTCCCGCGGTTTTTACCGAACTGGTCACGACAAACCCGAACGTGACGTAGAAAAGAAAATCCCAAAACTGGACATTGAGTCCTTTATCAAATGCTTCCTCGGGATTTTTTGAAATCAAAAAAAACTGATCCCGAAAGATAAAATGCACAATTCCACTAATAAAGCACATCACCAATATTCTCCTCACCTCAGGAAAAGTCACAAGCAAAATATTCCCAATAAGCGCTTGCTTAATATGTTCATCCCCTTCTCCGGAACGACTCAGAACAAGGATCAACAACGCTGCAGAAACAGCATACGTTATCCCTATGATGGCCTCTTGCGGAACCCGTTGTTTTTTGAAACGCGTGAGTGAGAAAATCGCTGCGCCCCCCATCGTAAAACCCAGAGAAAGCCAATACGACAAAGCGCTGTCTAAATTATGTCCCAGAATAAGAGCAAAACTTGCTCCCAGAATCGCAATCTGGGCCAGCGCCAGATCAACAAAAATGACCTGTCGCTCAATAACATGGAATCCCAAATAAGCATACATACCCGCCAATATTAAGCAGGCTATCAACGGTAAAAACATGATATGAAAAAATTCCGGCATCATTTTGATCCCTCACTGATTTGCTTGAAGTTATAGTCAAAGAAACCAAAAAAATCATCCGTCCCAGGGAGTTCTCCGGCTCCCTGAGCAATGATGACAATCTTGGCATTGATCCGGCGAGCTAACTCGTTGGCGGCGTCACGCTGGAAATAAGTCGGCATGACAATCGCAAAGATAGAATGTTCTTTAGAATATTTTTCTAAGAATTCCAAATGCTTGGGTGTCGGCGGAATTCCCGGTTTTGGTTCCAAAAACTGTTCAGCTTTCGTTATGTTTTGTCTTGGCGGCTTAGTAATACGCTGGACGCATCATTCTGCGTGGAATGCCTCGAGGAAGCGTTGGGCTGTGGCAAGCCGGAGATATTTAACAATGATCAGGGTTCACAGTTCACGTCGATTGATTTTACG
>JANPFV010000093.1:0-39335 GCA_031423615.1 Candidatus Omnitrophota bacterium | reverse complement strand
CTTTGACAAAATGGGTTTTATAAGTTTGACCAAACGACTTTCACTGTCTCATTAATTTTGATGAACCGCCGTATACCGAACGGTACGTACGGTGGTGTGAGAGGTCGGGAGATGAAATAATCATCTACCTCCTACTCGATTTTTATAATTTATAAGGAGAAAACATGAAAAAGATTTTTTTAATTCTAGTCTGGGTGGTATCGCTTTCCTCATCAGCCCAAGCCAATCTCAGCGTTGATCTCGATACGATCGTGGTGACGAATTCTCGCATCGAACAAAAGGATTACAAAGTCGCCAGCAATGTCACCGTCATTACCCGAGAACAAATTGCTGCTTCCAACGCGCACAACATCAGCGATGTGTTAAGGTCGGCCCAAGGCGTCAATGTTTACGACAATAGCACTAATAAAACGGCTGTGATCGATATCCGTGGTTTTGGCGAAACAGCGGCTCTCAATGTTCTGGTCTTAATCAATGGCCGCAAAATCAATTCGATTGATATTTCCGGGCCGGACTTAGAGCAAATTCCGCTAGGGTCGGTAGAAAGGATCGAAATCATCCATGGGGCGGGATCGGTCCTTTATGGCGACAATGCCGTCGGAGGTGTCGTCAACATCATTACCAAGAAAGGAGAAGGAGATTTACAGGGGAAGGTTGGCTTTGTCCATAGCAGTTATAACAGTTGGGGAGAACATGGGGAAATTTCCGGAGCGCACAAAGATTTTTCCTATTATCTTTATTCGAAATATATGGACCAACATGGCTACCGGGAAAACAGCGATGAATTGGCGAAAGATTTTAATACGCGGCTGGGATATAATGTTTCAAAGAATTTAACAACGGATCTGGAAGTAGGATGGCATAAGGACGACACGGGGATTCCCAGCGGTCTTTCCGGAGCGAATTTGGCGGCGTTAGGCCGACGGGCTTCGACGACACCTCACGATTATACTTCGACAAAGGACCGCTATGTTAAATTAAGTCTCGATGCTAAACCTTTATTTGAGGATGTTTATATCGGGAGTGTGACGGCTGATCTCTTATACCGTAATCGGGATACCTTCGGTTCCTTGCATTATGTGGATTCCGATAATAATCCCCAAACGTCCGACACTAAGAGATCTATAGATACTTACGGGATAACCGGGAAATATGCTTTCGATCATCTTGTTTTTGACAAAGAAGTCAATTTTGTCACCGGTATTGATTATTATGATCATACCAATGACATTCGGGGAAGCGGGGTTGGAAATAGCACCGACATCACCATCAAGAAAAAAGAATTCGGCGTCTATGAGTTTTTTCAATACGAATTACTCAATAAAGTGTTTGTTAGTACGGGAACCCGTTACAATCTAGCCCAGTATGATTTTAAACAGCGGGATATTATTGTAGACCAATCGCGGACTCCTACCAAATTGGTTAATTCCGGCGGCTTAAAATATGAATATGCCCGCGGCTCCAATCTTCATTTCAGCTGGCAGCAAACTTTTCGTTTTTTAGCTACGGACGAATGGTACAGCACATTTACTTTTCCCCCGGGATTAAATTTGAACCTCAAACAACAATCCGGAGAACAATATGAAATCGGCGTTAAGCATAATTTCAATGATACAGTTATTTTAGGGATCACACCCTATTGGATTGTAAATAAAAATGAACTTTACCTTGATCCGTTGTCTTTTGAAAATAAAAATTATGATAAAACCAGCCGCAACGGTATTGAATTTGATCAGCGCGTCGATCTTCTCAAATTCGTTGATTTAGGTTTTCTAAAAAAATTAGAATCCATCACCTCCTACACTTATCAGGACGCGCGTTTCGATAAGGGCCCTAACAACGGGAAATTTATTCCTCTGGTTCCTATGCATCAAGCCACGGAAACAATAAGTGCGCAATTTTTGGAGTCTTATCATCTTTCCTTGACGGAACGGTTTGTGGGCAGCCGTTATGCTATCAGTGATTTACAAAACAGCACCGCGCCCATCAAGCCTTATGAAGTTTTGGACGCCAAGGTTGCTTATAAAAGGAAGAATTATGAAATATATGCCGCGGCCAATAATATTTTGGACATGAGATATTATACCTATGTCGCAAAATCAGGCTTTTCTGCTAACAAATCCTATTTCCCCGCTCTGGAAAGAAATTTCAGCATGGGAGTCGATATAAAATTTTAACCGAGAATAAAGAAGGCCACGCAAAGAAACCCCGACGCCTATTGTGACTTCTAGATAAGGAGTAGAATCTCGCACTTCTCCAAAATTAAAATGTATATTTAGCGAAGCTGGGGATATAATGAACCCTTTAGGGTGAACATTGCCCTTTAAATCCCAGCAACGTCCATGTCCCTTTCTGTCAAAAATATCTTTGGCTCATTTCGCTTTTTTCTGGGCCTGGCCATTATCCTTTGGGTCTATTCTTTCTGGGTTTTTCTTTCTCGCGAAGCCGCGGTGATTTCCGATGCGGTGTCCTTTTACGATCACACGAAGTTTTACGTCGATAATATTTCGCGCGGCGTTTATCCGTTTTGGGACCCTTTATGGAGCTGCGGCTCTCCTAATGAATTTTTTCTTCGTCGTATCGGCCCCTTTAATCCTTTCCTTTTTCTAATCGTTGTTCCTTACAAGTTGGGTCTGCCTTATTGGCCGGTTTTTGCCGCTTTCTTGACATTTTATTTCTTTTTAGGGATGACGGGTTTTTATAAATTGGTCTTGGAAGTCTTAAAAGATAAAAGCATGGCCATTATCGCTTTTGTTCTTTTGACTTTTTCTTCTCTGGGAACAAGGGTTTTTGACTCTTATGTGATGATGTTTATGACCCCCTTGATATGGTTTTTTTATTTTGGTTTTGTTTTCGGCCGCACCGGCCACAGGTCTGCTTTATTGGGAATGGTTTTTTGCACGATGTTATTAATGACGACGTATATCCCTTTTTATTTTCTTGTCGTACTGCTGACGTTTGTCATTTTCTTTGTGCCATTCTTCCCTAAAGAAACGCTGAACTTTGCTAAAAATGGGGGACATTTTATTAAGCGGCATCCTGTATTATTTGTGCTTTGTCTTATGGCTTTGGGATTATCTTGCGCCCCGGGGATTTTGTTTTTTAAAGCGGCCGCAGAAGGGATATTCGCCATGCCTTTGCGGCACTTTAACGCGCTAGATCCGCATGCCTTGACGGTCAAAGCTGATGTCACGACGTATTGGGCGATTCCAGAAGACCTTTTGTATTCCTCCTTTTATCTTGAAGACTTGCGGCAGTTTGATTTTGCGGTTTTTTATGTCCCCTTTTTCACCATCATTCTTTTTGTTATTGGAATTGTGACTAAGGTCAATCGTAAAACATTTTTTATTTTTATGTGGGGTTCGTTTCTGTTTGCCATGGGGTCGCCCTATCTGTTTGGGCTTTACGATTTTTTACACAACCACATTTTCTTTTTTAAATATTTTCGTAACTTACATTTTTTTCTCTGGCTGGTCCTTTTGCCGCTGTTTATTGTTTTTGTCGTTGAGCAAATGCGGATGTTTTTAAAAATGTTGGACAAAAATCCACAGCGTAAACCACTGGCTTTTCTTTTTATTCTCGCCGTGCATGTCGCTTTGGGCACTTTTCTTTTTTGGCAGCAAAACTTTAATTATTCTTCGTGGATTGTTTTGGCGCTGAGTCTTGTGATCTTTTGTTGCCTTGTGCGTCGACGTTTGTCTTTATGGGTTTTATGCTGTCTTTGCTTTTTGACGATTGTGATTCAACCGTTAGAAGCTTATCATCATCTCAAACGTAATGTTCTTAAATATCTTGCTTTTTCTGTTTATGATCAATTTCATCCGCAATTTCAATACACCCGTACTCAAAAAACCATTGTTGTCATGCCTCCGGTGGGTCAAACGGCTCCGGCTTTGGAAGGAAAAAATAATCCTCTCTACTTCGGGACACAATGGTTCAATCTTTTGTGGGACAAAATGGATTTCAAAATTCTGCAAAAATATACTTTCAACAAATTCGTTCTCTATGACAATGTTTCGGCCTTCGATGAAAAAAGACAGGATTTACTGATTGTGCAGGAAGCGTGGGCGAAGAATTTGAACGTGGCCTTTGTTCCAGAAAAATCCGGGCCGGAAATAAGTCCTGGAGGCGCGGCCCATGCCTTAGTCATTGAAAAGGAAAGTCCGCAATTGCGGGTGCTTGATTCCAATGTTAATCACGTCAAGTTGTTGACCAATCTCCCGATGAGAAAGTTTTTGGTTTTTAATGATGGTTATTATCCTGGCTGGCACGCCTCCATCAATGGCAAGGAAACGCCTCTTTACCGCGCCAATATTGCTTTCAAGGGTTTGTGGGTGCCGTCGGGTAAGCAAGAGGTTGAATTCCGCTTTGGAATATCGCCCCGGTATTTATTGGAACCTTTCTTGGTCGGTTTTTATTTTTTATTTCTTGTAGTCTGGGTCTGGCCGTGGAAAAAAGATCGGTCGGTGATAGGTGCAAAAAATGTTTAAGATTTTGAGAAATATATTCTTTCGGGCTTTCTTTCTATATGTCCTCGCCGGCTCATTGATTTTTTTCTTTGCTGATCGCGACCGGGCATGGAATCATGTCGTGACAAGTGCGTTGAGTCGTTACATGCCCTTGCCTGACAATTGGGTTGAATTTAAGCGGGACCGATATAAAACGGCTTTGCCAAAAATGAAGGAGTTCGAAAGATATTACCGCAAGGTCGCTCAACTCATGCCTTTTTCGCCGGAAGCGCAAGCGATGGCGGGATATTGTTATTTTTACGACGGAGAAATAGCCACGGCCGAGAAATCTTATCAGCAAGCTGTGCGCATTTATCCTAAAGTTTTTAACTTCCATTACAATTTAGGATTGATTAGCCTTAAACACCGCGATTTGCCGAAAGCATTAGAACATTTCAAAAATAGTGTGGCTGTCGTCCCATTTGAGAATATCCAATATATAGTCAATAGTCGGATTTACATGCCTTTTTTACCTTTTGCCCGTCAACCGGAAGCGGTGGCTGCGGCCATGGGAGCTTATACCCAGGATGTTTACCGGCGGGCTTATATACAAATTTTAAGTATCGGCGAGGTGATGAAAGATTATAAAGTGATGTTGGATTATTCCCGCAGGGCGATTGCCAGCGGGTTTATGGATAAGGGAATGGCTTACTATTATGCCGGGCGGGCGGCGTATGAATTAAAGGAGTATGAGAACGGGGCACGATATTTTCAAGAAGCAGTCAAGAATGGCTTTCGTTATGGGCAGACATTTTATATGTTGGGACTTTGTTTAAAGGAACTGCATCGTCCGGAAAACGGGTCGGCGTTTATTGCCGCAGCCAGCTTGACGAAAGACAAAAAAGTTTTTAAGGCCGAAGAACCCCCTATGGAATTGTTGATCTATTGATCACGTTTTTCGTCAATCGTCATTGGAGAGCATTCTAAACTGCGTCCAGATCGGTTTGTTACCGCTAACGGGAGGTTTGCGTTGGGAAGAAAAAAGATCTTCTTTGATGGTTATGAGGCCGGATTTGCCGTTGAATTCCACGAGATCGTTTTTCTTGAACCAGAAATTTCCCAGCAGATCTGATTGAGCTTTGTCGCCGTTTACAGACTGCGCGAATGTGGGTAAAAGCGAGGCACTGTCCCAGCTTAAGGCCTCGGAACGGAAGGTGAAATCGCCAAAGATCATGATGTCCTGAATATCTTGATTTGTATTCTGGATGGCCGAGTAAAAATTTTCTAAAGGTCCAATATTGGCCAGAGCCAGACCCGCAGAGGGAGTATTGAACGTTGCGACAATAAAATCAAAGTCCCCCGCTTTGAAAGCTCCGTAATAAGGAGCGGCGGGCAGGGAATCGCTTTGCGAATAAATTTGGCCTGGTTTTAAGACTTTCACTTTGTCGTTGCGATAAAGATAAGCCATGACCGTCGGACTGAGGCCCGTCGGAGAGCTGGTCTCAAAAGATGCGGGGTAGCGGAGAATTTTTAATAAAGTTGTTATTTGCGCAAGGAATTGTGGGTTTTGTAATCCGGCAATGGCGCTCAAATCACAGAACCGGAAAATATTGGCGAGATGCACCATTTCCTTATCCGTGAGCGGATTATTCAAAAGAAAATCGGCACTAAAAGAGCATAAAGTGAGTTCGTCCGGTTGGTGACGGACCATCTCGCCGGGGATTTCCTGATCCAAAATTTTCTGGTCGTAAGCGAGCTCGGCAAAAGTCCGGGTTTCCGCCTTGGGTCCATTTTCGTCTTTGGATGTGGAAGGGTGAGATTTTTTCCAGTTGGTTATTTTGTCATCGATTCTTTTGCTAAAATCTTTCGCCGCTTTTTTATAGTCCCGTAAATAAAAATTGTATTTGGCGATTTCTTTATAATGGGCATGCTGAAAATCCTTGTTGTTATAGACGACATAACCTGCACCGACGAGGATGGATAAAAACAAGAAAACTATCAAGAAGGAGTTACCGTGGTTGTTAAGGGATCGCCAACAGATCATGGTTTCAGTGAGGGTTTAGAAATTTTTAAATTACCAATTTTTTTATTCACATTTTATTATAACATCAAGTTATATCAGGAGGAATCTTTTGTGAAGCAGAATAATATTTTTGTCGCTGAAGAGAGCTTACATGAAACGCTATAGAAATTTTTTTATCGCCGCGACAACGGCCCTTTTTTCAGGTCTTTATTTGTGGTTTTATAGCGATCTGCCTCCCTATGGGTCTTTGGGAAATGAATTGAGCAATCATTCCTGGGGGATTGTCGTTGATATCGCCCATAAATGGCGAAGTTTGGATTTTCATTTTTGGGACCGGGGAGTAGGTGGCGGGACATGCCTCTACTCGTCGGGTTTCTATCCTCTCTTTGATCCCGCCAATGGGGCGGCCTGGTTTTTGAATGATGAACTCTTTTTTAAATTTAAAATTATCGAACCTTATGTCATCGGGATAGGGTTGGCCGTAGGGGTGTTGCTCCAAACTTTTTCTTTGCGTTGGCCTTATGCGATTTTTGGCGGATGGCTTTATATGGGTCTGGGGTTTGGCCGGTTCGCGACATTATCTGACGCTCCATATTTTTTGTGGGGCTGCGCTCTCTTTCCCGCCTTGATATACGCGTTGGGAAAATTTAAGGATCGCAATGATTGGACGCCCGCCGTCGGAGCGGGAGTGGTTTTGAGTCTGCAATTTTTTACGGAAGGAGCTCCGCAATTTTTGCAAATATTTTTATGGACCTTGATTTTCTTGACCGTCCAAAGTTTGTGGATAGAACGGGGAAAGAACGGATCCATAAAATCAACGTTCAACATTTGGGGATGGCGTTGCTTTCTATTTATTTTTTTCAGCCTCGGCCTTTCGGCTGTCCAATTTTTGCCGACATTCCAATTTGCCTTTTTTGATTCCGCACGCGCTCACGGGGGACAGTACAGTATCAACAATTTCCCTCTTTTTCCTCGCGGCCCTTTTGAGTCAAAAGGATCGGTTTTTGGTTTTTTCTCAGGCCTCATCATCAGCCCCGGCGGGGTCAGTTGGCGCGGCGTCATAGCTTTGGCCATCTTGGCCGTGGGTTTTATTTTTTCTTACAAAAAATCCTTTATAAGAGATATACAAAACTCTCCGGTGGCTATCGTCCTTTTTTTGACCACGTTTCTTTATTTTCTCGTTCCGAGTTTGGCGGGTTTTTTAGCCGATATTTTTTCGTGGTTTGCGGCCATCTTAAGACCCATGTCTTATTTGACATTTGCCTATGGTGTTCACATCTTGGATTTTTGCGCGGTCCTTTGCTTGGCCTTCACACTAGACCGCGCGGAGCAGCTCGCTTATCCACGAAAAGATAAAAAAAATCTTGTCTCCTTTTTTTGGATCGGGGGCGCGATACTTTTTGCGGCTTTGCCGCTCTTGATGGTTATCCCGGGGTTAAATAAAGTTTTATTATCGGTTTCCGGGGTTTTTGACAGTTTCGTTCCGGCGAGTATAAAAAGCGCGGCCGTGATTTTTATTTTAACTTTGCTTCTGATTTTTTATTTTGTCTTTAAGCCCGGGCAGAATTTTATAAAATATGCGGCTTTAGGGGCTCTCATAGGGCTCGGATTTATGACCATGGTTTTGAGTTTCAACTGGAACAACAAAGGCCGCCAGACACATTGGGCCTCCTATGAAATGGATTCGCCCGAAGTGCAATATTATCATCATGCCGCCGGGAAATTTTATCTTCCTTTTCACGATCTTTATTCGATGAGTCATAATCTGAATTTGCTTTATAATGTAGAAGGCACGGCAGGATTTTTGCAAATTCCGCCCAAGCGGTTCAATCAATTTATGGCGGCCTATCATAATGAAAAACTTAAAACGCAAGAATTCTGGTGGGTGCCTAAATATACCGTGGTGGATCCTTCCGGGGCGCTCGCGTCGCGTTTTCCTGTGGATTTCACGACGATTAAGAAAGATCAAAATCTGGATTGGCCGGGGTTTGTCAAGAAAGTCAGCGGTAAGAATTTTGATGTTTGGGAGAAAGAAGGGCCGCCGGCTCGGGTTTATTTTGCCGACACCTTGCAGATTGCGGAATTTGATCAGGTTATTGCGGGTTATGATGAACCTTTTGGTCATGTGATGCACGTGACAAAAAAAGACGCCAACGCATTTGGAATAGCCGCTAGCGAATTGACCGCATTTAAGAAAGATAAGCCGCAGTCTTCGGATTTTGTCCGACTGGCGGGGGCAAAAGTGAGATTCAAGGCACACTCTTTAACGGAAGTTTTTATGATGGTGCCGGAAATCTTTCAAAACGGATGGCATGTTATTGTCGACGGAAAGCGCGCGGCTATTTTTCCTGCCGAACATCTTTTCATTGGATTTAAAATGCCGGCGGGCCAGCACAGTGTTTTTATGAAGTTTACCCCGCCCTATTTTTATTTGGGCTTAGTGATCAGTATTTTCAGTTTAATTGTTCTCATCCTAAACTTTGTAAAGCGAGGTCCATTATGAAAAAGGGAATTTTAAAACACATTCAAGTTTGTATTTTTCGCGGTTTGTTGGCTGTCATTCCTCTGGCCTTAACGGCTTTAGCGATCCTGCTTTTTTATAATTTGGTCGACAAGAAAATTATGGAGCTTTTATATAAATTTTTTAACATCAAACAGATTCCGGGGTTAGGAATTTTGATCGTGACCATTTGTCTTTATTTGATCGGGCTTATTGTCAGTAATTTTCTCGGGCGGCAATTTTTTAAATTTCTGGAAAATATCAGCGAACGGATCCCATTCATCAAGGCCATTTATGCCGTCGGCAAACAACTTTCCCAGGGACTTTCTGCAGCGGAAGGCCAAAGCAAGGCTTTTAAAAAAGCTGTTCTCGTTAAAGTGAATCCTGATCTTTGGGTTCCGGGCTTTGTCATGAATTCAAAAGTAGACCCGTCGACCGGCGAGGAATTATTGTTTGTCCTTGTTCCGACCGCCCCCACACCCGGCTCCGGTTTCATTGTGATGGCCAAAATCAGCCAAATCATTGATCCCGGATGGACGGTTGAAGAATGTTTGAAAGCTATTGTGTCCGTCGGGATCATTACGCCGGAAAAGCTCGGTAATTTTGTGGGTGAAAATTCAAAAGACCAGACGGAAAAGGCCGTTTAATCAAGGAGGACACTGTGCAGGAATCTTATCTGGTGCTCAAGCAATGTATTGAAAGAGTGGGGGCCAAAAACATCGCGCTGCGCTTGGGTTTGTCCCCGTCTTTGGTTTATAAATGGTGCCAGAGGATTGCGGGTGAAGAATCGTGGCAACAGAGTGGCGCTGTCAATCCGCTGGATCGGATTCACCAAATTTATGAAGTGACCAAGGATGAAGAACTGATCAATTGGATGTGTCAGGTCGCGGATGGGTATTTTGTCAAGAATCCGGTCCTCACAAAGTCAAATCGCGACGCCGAAGCTTTAAAAAATATCCAGCTGTTTATTAAAGAATTTTCGGAGGCTTTGCATACCATTTCTCGATCTTATGACGACGATAAAAGTATCGACAGTAAGGAAGCGGTCAAAATCCGTAAGGCCTGGGAAGCTTTAAAACGCGTCGGTGAGGCTTTTGTCCGGGAATGCGAAAAAGGTGATTTTAGTAAAAAAACCAAGAAATAATCAACTCTTCTCCCCCCAGCCGCGATCCAAACTCCTGTAACCAATGGCTTCCGCGATATGTTGCGGTAAGATTTCTTCTTTTCCCTCGAGGTCGGCGATGGTGCGGCTGACCTTGAGGATTTTATCATGGCCGCGGGCTGAAAGTTTGAGTTCATCGATGGCCATCCTCACAAGATCCTGGCCGGTTTGGTTTAAGGGACAAAATTCTTTGATTTGTTTTTGATTCATTTGGCTGTTAGCAAAAATCCCCGCATTTTTAAATCTTTGTTGTTGGATCGCCCGGCCGGCGGCGGTTCTTTTTTTTATTTCCGAAGATGTTTCGGTTTTTTGGATTTGCATTAACTCCAGCGGTTTTAAAGCCGGAACTTCGAGATGAATATCGATGCGGTCCAAAAGCGGCCCGGAAATTTTATTCATATATCTTTGGATTTGTGTCGTCGAACATTGGCATCGGCGCCTGGTATCGGTCAAAAATCCGCACGGGCAGGGGTTCATGCTCGCAACAAGCATGAATTTGGCTGGGAAACGGGCGGTTCGGTTCGCCCGCGAAACCGTTACACAATGATCTTCCAGAGGCTGACGCAGGGATTCCAAAACGCTGCGCCCGAATTCCGGCATTTCATCCAAAAATAAAACGCCATGATGACTGAGAGTCACTTCCCCAGGTTTGGGAACGGATCCGCCGCCGATCAAGGCCACATCCGATGATGTGTGGTGCGGAGAACGGAACGGCCGGGTTGTGAGCAGACTTACCCGCGGGGGAATCAAGCCCATGACCGAATGGATTTTGGTGATTTCTAGCGATTCTTCCAGCGTCATGTCCGGCAAAATAGTAGGAAGGCGTTTGGCCAACATGGTTTTGCCGCTTCCCGGCGGACCGATCAAAAGACAATTGTGCCCGCCCGCGGCCGCGACTTCCATTCCGCGTTTGACATAGGCTTGGCCTTTCACATCATTAAAATCGATTGAATAGGGATTTGCTTTTTGGAAAAGAGAAACTGTATCGACTTTAAAGGGAGAAATAAGGTCAGGATTTGAAAAAAACTGAATGACCTCTTGCAGATTTTGCACCGGAAAAATTTTGATGGAATCCGTCACGGCCGCTTCGGCTGCGTTGGCCCGGGGCAGAATCAGGCCTTTGAATTGCTGTGAGGAAACACTCAAAGCCACGGACAAAGCTCCGGCCACAGGCATGATTTTCCCGTCGAGAGACAATTCGCCTAAGATCACATATTGCGAAACGGGGTGAGCGGCGATTTGTCCTGTCGCGCTCAAATATCCCAGCGCGATCGCAAGATCGAAGGAGGGGCCTTCTTTAGGAATGTTGGCCGGCGAAAGATTGATCGTGACACGTTGCGGTTTGTATTGATAACCACTGTTGCGGATGGCGGCGCGTACGCGTTCTTTGCTTTCTTTGACCGCGCTGTCGGGAAGACCAACGATGATTGTCCCGGGCAGACCCGGGGAAACATCGACTTCAATGGTTAAGGGATAGGCGTCTAAGGACGAAATGCCGCAGCTGTAAACTTTTGCTAACATGGTGAACCTGGACTTTCGCGGGGTGATTGTGGGGAATGAATAAGGGAAGGAAATTAATTTAGCACAGGCCGGCGGAGTTTTCAAGAACGAGATGCTTTAGACACTCGATCCACGTCGATGACGTGTTTAAGCTTTCCACAAGCTGCCAGCGTTCGCCGCCGAGATTTTTAAACTGATGTTGGTATTCTCGGCCGATTTCGATCGTTGTTTCCAGACAGTCGGCGATAAATGCGGGAGAGAAGACCAGAACATTTTTAATGCCCCGCCGGACTAAATCCTTAATAACCTCGTCGGTATAAGGTTTAATCCACGGCTCTTTGCCCAAACGCGATTGAAAACAGATTGTATACTGGTCTTCTTTTAAGCTGAGCTCTTTGGCGAGAAGTCTCGTCGTGGCAAAACATTGGGCGCGGTAACAAAATTGGTTTTTGCCGTGAAAGGTGTTGCAGCAATCGCTGAGGCGGCAATATCCGTCTGGTGAGGCTTTTAAAATTTGACGTTCCGGCAAACCATGATAACTGAAAAGAAAATGATCATATGCGGCTTCAGACATATACTTTTTGCCCAATTCCGCAAAAGCTTTGATAAAAAGAGGATGGTCAAAAAACTGGCTGATGACCGTAAGGGTGGGGATGGCTTCCCAATCTTTGATTTCTTCCATGAGCTTTTGGTGGGTGGAACCCGTCGAGGCCGAAGCGTATTGCGGATACAGGGGAAGCACAATGATTTTTTTGAAACCTTTGTTTTTAAACTGTAGCAAAGCGGACCGCAAGGTAGGATTCTGATACCGCATTCCCAACACGACATGATAGTTTGGTCCGAGGGATTTTTGTAAAAGATCGGTGACCTGATAACCATAAACTTTAAGAGGCGAACCGTCCGTAGTCCAAAGCTGCCGATATCCTTTTGCCGATTGCGGGGCGCGGAAAGGAGCGATGATAACATTGATCAGAAACCAACGCTGCAAAAAAGGAATATCGATGACCCGGCTGTCCATCAAAAATTCCAAAAGATATTTGCGCACGTCGGGAACCGAGGGGCTGTCCGGCGTGCCCAGATTTAATAATAAGACACCTATGTTGGCTTTGGTCATAAATAAGGGGGTGCAAAAAAATTTTTGTTAAGGGGGGCCGATAAATTGAAGTTATGCTAACATGGACATAGTTTTATGTCAATTTACGAGATTTTTCGAGGAGGAATATGCTGAGTATCACTTTTTTATATGTTTTATTTATTGGGATCGGAATTGTCGGGGTGGGTGATTTTGTTTGGCGTCAATGCCACAAAAAGATTAAAAATGAGGCAATGGATTTTGTTCCCCATCCGTTTTTGACGTTGAGCATTGTATGGACACTGGGATATTTTTTTTATGAAGGAATGTTGTCCCTTTTGTCGGTCACCCATTTGTTTTATCCCGTTTGTATCAAAGCCTTTGGTTTTCTTTTAAGCGGGGGCGGGATTTTTTGGCTGGTTCGCGAACGCAAATTCCGCTTTATAACTTGCCTGAAAAAAGAAAATTCAACTTTGGAACTGTTCATTTTATCCGGCCTGGCCGGCTTTGTTTTTTTCTGGAATATTTATCCTACCTTTGATGTTGATTCTCTGGCCAGTTATTTTGTCACGTTAAATAATTTCTTGCTCAATGGCGCAAGGACGTTTGAACATTTTGCGGATGTACGTTTGAGCATGCCCTTGGGGGAAAATCTTTTATACGCCTTTGGTTTTTCCTGGGACTCTCATTCAACGGTGTTTGCCCAGTTGATTCATGGCGTATCGAAGGTCATGCTGATTGTTGGTGTATATGGTGCGGCACGTTCTTTGGGTCTCGGTCCTTTGGCCTTGCTGGCCGCGGCTTTCATCGCGTCCGACGAGCATATTGTGGCTTCGGGCGCGAATTTCAGCGTGCATATCAACGTTCAGCTGGCCTTGACTTTATTTTTGATGTTTTTCGCTTTTTTTATTTTTCTTGTCCAAAAGAGGAAAGAATATTTATTCTTGTGTCTTCTCGCCGCTTTAAACGCGGTCAGTTGCAAATTTCTGGGTTTACTTTATTTGGTGGTCATTATGTTTTTGTTAGCTCTTGTGTTTATGTTGCACAAAAGATTGCGAGATGAGGCCTGGAGGGTGGCTAGAAATCCGTCGGCCTTGATGATAGTCGGCCTGGCGGTCCTCTTTCTAGCCACGCATTATGTATACAGCTGGTTGACGACGGGGAGCCCTTTTTTCCCCGCCTCAATCGGTCCGCTTAAAAGCCCTTTCTATGATTCTTTTTCTTCGGAATTGGGCCGGCGGTTTCATTATGGCATTTCTTTATCCGAAGCTTTGAAAAATGTAACGGCCTTTATGGTGTGGCCTGGCATTCTTCCGCTTAAGATTTTGTTTCCCCTCGTTCTTCTCTCCGGCGCTGCCGCAGCATTTTTACAGAAGAGTTCTGAAAGGATTTTAAAATATGGATTGGGCTTTTCTTTGCTCTCCATTGCCATGGTCCTTTTGCAAGCCCTTTATATGACATTTGAAATGCGTTATTACCGTTTCGGGATCGGCCTCTATGCTTTGAGTTGCGCATTGCTGATGACATTTTTATTGAAATGTTTTGGGGAAGTTCTTAAAATTTCAAAGAATCAGGAAAAAATCCTTAGCCTGATTGTGGTTATTGTCGTTTCTTTATACGCTGTTCGCTATTCCTTTGACGCCATGGGGCCGCAGCGTCCGTCTGCCCATAACATTATGGATTTTATTCGGGGAGAAAAGACCGAATACCAAATCATTGACGAATATTATCCCCAGATCAAAGAAAAAGCGAACCGCTTGCGGCTTTTAAACCTTCCTCAGAATGAACTGGGCGTTCTTGTCGATTCTCATTGGCCACATGTTTATTATCCGGTTGCCGGATATCATTTGGGGCCGGTACAAACGGCGGCCGTCCCTACCGCAGCCTATTTTGATGAAGGATGGATGGCTGATGAATTTAAACGAAAGGGCATTCGCTATATTTTTAATGACGATCATATTGCTAAAATGAATGATCCTTGGACGGGGCGGATTTATAATCTTTTGCAGGATTGCGGCCGGCCCCTTCAGAAAGAAGAAAAAGACATTTTAGAGCTTTCTTTGCCGTGTTTAGACAAGTGGATTGCTAAAAAAGACGGGGATACCGCCCGCCGGAGGCTGGATGCGGCCATGCAAGACATCCGTTCTCAAGAGCGATATGTTCCTTTTAATATCCCCCCTTTTGGTGGCTTTTCAGGAATTTATAGATAATATTTGTAAATTAAATATTATCAATGGTTTGTGAATATAAACCCTTTTGCTGAAGAACCTTGCTTTTTAAAGTTATAAAAATTATAATGTACGCCGTGTTCAAGTTTTGATCTAGCGTTGTTTGATGATTGCTGATTCGTTGAATCAGAAAAACTTGCACATCGCGTCAGGTCTCAATCATTAGCTTAAATGGGGAGGAATATCTGCCGTATAATTCTGTGCAAAATGAATTGGCTACTCCGGTTGGACACAAGATCCTTTTTATTACTTTATCCGTTTGGGCAATTGCCCAGTCGATCAAAGTTATCTTGGGGGTCATTATCGAGCGACGGTTTAATTTCCGCTGGTTTATCGGAACAGGGGGTATGCCTTCGAGCCACGCGGCCGGTGTCACGGCTTTAGCGACATTGTGTGGATTGTGCGTAGGTTTTGAATCTGTCGCCTTTGCGTTAGCCACAGTTTTTGCCTTGGTGACCATGTTTGATGCGCAAGGAGTCCGCCGGGCGACCGGTCAGCAGGCCGAAGTGCTTAATAAAATCATTGATGATATTTATTGGCGGGGCAATATCGAAATTAACCGGTTAAAGGAATTGATCGGCCATACACCGTTTCAGGTTTTTGTCGGCGCCTTGGTCGGTTTTTTGCTGGCGATCGGTTTTTATAATTTGTGGATCAAATAACGCAACAGGGCCCGGGAGGCAGGACGTGAAGAAAAATATTTTGATTGCTATGGGTGTGGTGGGATTTGTGACATTGGCTTTTCTTTTTTGGCCCAAGGGCAAAGAAGTCAAGGGGGAACATCAGCCTGTCGCGACGAGTTCGAAAGAAGCCAAAGACCTTTACGTCCAAGCCGTTAAGCTACGTCAAATGAATGAACTGATCCGGGCCAAGGGTGTTTATCAGGACATTATAAAGAATCATCCTGATATGGAAAATATCGCGACCATTCAGCAGGAATCGGAAGCCGTGAATTTGCAGCTTTTATTTTCCCGTTTGGAAGTTCCGGAAAAAACCGTGATCCATGAAGTGGTTCCTGGTGACAGTCTGGCTAAAATTGCCCGGAAATATAATACGACGGTGGATTTGATTCGTCGGAGCAATAATTTGAGCGGCGATGTGGTGCGATTGGGTGACAAGCTGCGTATCTGGACAGGCAAATTCAATATTTTCGTGGACAAGTCTCAGAACATTCTTATTCTGAAAGATGGGAATGATGTGGTCAAAGTTTATAATGTTTCCACCGGAACAAATAACAGCACTCCCGTGGGGACATTTAAAATCACGAGCAAATTGGAAAATCCCGTTTGGTTTAATAAAGGCATGGTGGTTCCGCCGGAAAGTCCCCAGAATGTGCTGGGTTCACGTTGGCTGGGTTTTGACATTCCCGGTTATGGTATTCACGGGACGGTCGAACCGAATAATATCGGCAAGCAAGTCACCGCCGGCTGTGTGCGGATGATCAACGAACAGGTTGAAGAACTGTATGGTATTGTTCCCCTCAACACGCAAGTCGTGATCGTAGATTAAAGAAAGGCTCAAATCATAATGAGTGGATTGGAATTTGAAAAGCCGATTATTGAACTTGAAGCCAAGATCAATGATTTAAAGAAAACAGGCAAGACCAAAAAAATAGATTTAGAACCGGATATCAAAAAGATTGAACAGAAGATCGAGAAGATGAAGGAAGAAATTTATTCCAATCTGACCGATTGGCAGAGAGTGCAGATCGCCCGTCATCCTAGCCGGCCCTATACGCTGGATTATATTCATCTGATGACATCGGAATTTATCGAAGTCCACGGAGATCGGCTTTTTGCCGATGATTTGGCGTTTGTCGCCGGTTTCGCAAAACTGAATGGCCATAAAGTTTTAATCATGGGCCACCAAAAAGGCCGCGACACAAAAGATAACATCCGCCGGAATTTTGGCTGTGCTCATCCGGAAGGTTACCGCAAGGCGATGCGCGTGATGCGACTCGCAGAAAAATTTAAACTTCCCGTCGTGGTATTGATCGATACTCCCGGAGCCTATCCGGGTGTCGGAGCTGAGGAGCGGGGACAGGCCCAAGCCATTGCAGAAAATTTAATGGATATGTCCCAATTAAAAACTCCCATCATTGCTACAATCATTGGGGAAGGTGGAAGCGGAGGGGCTTTAGGTGTCGGTGTGGCCGATCGGGTTTTGATTCTGCAAAATGCCTATTATTCCGTTATTTCTCCGGAAGGATGTGCTTCGATCCTCTGGCGCAGCAGTACCAAAGCCTCGGAAGCGGCCAATGCGCTCAAACTCACCGGTGAGCATTTATTAAAATTTGGAATTGTTGATGAGGTCATTGCCGAACCGCAAGGCGGAGCTCATCGCGACCCTGAAGCTGTCGCCAATCAATTAAAAAAATCTATCCTTAAGGGTCTTAAGGAACTTTCATCCCTTTCCCTCGAAGAACTCCTGAATCAACGTTATGAAAAGTTTCGCCGCATCGGCCATGTTGTCGAGGCTGACGCATAAAGTCCGTTAAGAGAACAATTTTATGATTCCTCATTCTGGCCAACCGGATATTCGCGGTTTATCTTTAAAGGACCTGGAAAAAACTTTTAAGGAAGCTGGTGAAAAAACTTTTCGTGCCCGGCAGGTTTTTGATTGGATTTATAAAAAAGGCGGGACAGATTTTGACGCGATGACTAATTTGTCGCCGGATGTGCGCTCAAAGTTAAAAGAAAAATATTTTTTGTCTCCTCCGCAGGTCGCCGCGGAACACCACTCGGTCGATGGGACAAAAAAGTTTTTGTTCGAAATGTCTGACAGCGAGAAAGTTGAGACCGTGATTATTCCGGCGAAAACCCGGGCCACGGTTTGTGTTTCTACCCAGGCCGGCTGCAAGTTCGGTTGCAAGTTTTGTGCCAGCGGCATTGGCGGATGGACGAGAAACTTGACGAGCGCCGAAATTCTGACGGAGATCCTTTATGCAAAATCAAAAAGTCATGCTCACCCTTTATCGCATATTGTCTTTATGGGCACCGGCGAGCCTTTGGACAATTATGACAATCTCATGGGCGCCATCCGGCTGATCAATGCCCCGGAAGGACTTGGCATTGCCGCCCGTCGGATTACGGTGTCAACGTGCGGGGTCATCCCCAAGATTTTGCAATTGGCAAAAGAAGGCCTGCAAATCGAACTCGCGATTTCTCTTCATGGCTATAATGATGAATCGCGCAAAGTCCTCATGCCGGTTAATAAAAAATACCCTATGAATGAACTGATTCCGGCCTGCCGCGAATATATTAAGGCGACCAAACGCCAGATCACGTTTGAATATATTCTGATCAAGGACGTGACGTGCAGTCCCCAGGCCATTCGCGAATTGAGTGTCCTGCTTAAGGGGATGATTTGCAAAATGAATCTGATTCCCTACAATCCGGTTTCCGAATTTGACCATAAGACTCCCAGCCGACAGGAGATGTTTGATTTTCAGGAAAGTCTCGAACGTTCCGGCATCCACGCGACGATTCGAACTCCGAGGGGCCGAGATGTGGCCGCCGCATGCGGACAGCTGAGACATGCTTTATCAACCTCCAGGCCCAAGGCGGGTCTTAACTAACAGCACGTGTCAACTGTGGCCTCAACAACCCAAAATTCTGGACGGCAAACAATTGTTTTTTCTGACCAAAAACATCTTTTTTTGGTTTGTTTTCACTCAAACTGGCTTTATAATTTTTAAAAGACAGAAGGTTTACTGACAGTATTTATTAATGACAATCCAAACTCATATCAATATTTCTAAATGGTTATTAAAATGGCAGTCCTCGGCTGTGCTGCTTTTTCAAGGCTTATTAGGAATGGTGATGGTCATTTCACTGGGGATAACAGTTTTCCGTTACCAAAACACAGTTTTCGTGAAGAATGAACCTAAAAATGCGGTGAGCAAAATAGCCGCGGCTTCCGATAGGAGTTTGCAAAAAGAAGTGAAACCTTTGACTTTTTATTCGGGGCTGGTAGCCGCGCGTGATATTTTTCGTTTTGAATCCACGGATTCCGGCAGGCCGGTAGCGAGCGTCGAATCGGCGTCGGACACGAGCGCAAATTTTGCGGCTCGTTATCTTGTGCAAGGCATTCTTCTTGATAAAAATCCTCAAGCCATCATCAAGGACATCCAAGGAGGAAAGACGCATTTTCTGCACCGCAACGGAATGCTGGAGGGCGCGACCTTGACGGAGATCCGCGGTAATCAGGTGCTTTTTAATCTTAACGGCGAAACATTGGAACTGATCAAGAAATGAAACCCATTTTAAGACGGCAGAAAGATTTTGCGATTTTAATGACAGGGATTTTTCTTGTTGGCTGTTTCGTCCCGGCCCATGCCCAGTCCGACAGGAGTGATCAACCTCTCGAGAATGATCGTTCTTTTTTGGGCATGGGAAATCAGGAAAGTGCGCCACTGGAAAGAACGATGATGCCCGTTCCGGTTAGAGAAAACGTGCCAGCCAGTCCCGATGCCTCACTCATTGAGGAGTTGGATTTAAAGGATGTGGACATTTCTGACCTGCTCAAATTGCTTTCGCAAAAAAGCGGCTTAAATATTGTCATTGGTAGCAGTGTGACGGGTAAGGTTACGTTATATCTTAAAAATGTAACCGCCATAGATGTTTTAGACATTATGGCCAAAACGAATGACCTGGCCTATGTCCGTGAAGCGAGACTTATTCATGTGATGACCGGCGCGGATTATGAAAAGACCTACGGACGTAGATTTTTTAAGAACAGTAAGACTGTGATGCAAAGATTAAATTACATCAGTATCGCTGAAGTCGTGCCGATGCTGGAAAGAATGAAGAGTCCGGCGGGTATTGTCCTGGCCGATGCGCGTAGCGGGACCGTTTCTTTAAATGACCTGCCGGAAAATATTCTTGATATGGTGGCTTTTATCCGCGAAATCGATGTTCCACGGTTGACAAAGGTTTTTGATCTGATTTACGCCAAAGCCGAAGATTTGTCGGAACGGATCAATTTGATTCTGACGCCGACCGTCGGATCGATGCGTTTTGATAAACGGACGAACAAGATTTCGGTGACCGATATTCCTGACAAGATCCGCGAAATTGAACAAATGATCATGGCCTTCGATGTCAAAGAACAGCAGGTCGCCATCGAGGCCAAGATTGTGCAAGTCATTTTAAGTGATCAATTCCAGATGGGCGTCAATTGGGAAGCGGTTTTGCAAAAGTCACACGACTTTAGAATGTTGGGCAATTTTGATGTTTTAGGCGCCACACAAAAGCGCGGGCAAATGAGTATCGGGAATTTAGACAACGACAATTACAAAGCGATGATCCAGGCTCTAGAAACATTTGGCAAAACGGAAAATCTTTCCAATCCGCATATCATGGTCATTAATAATCAGGAGGCGAAAATCCTCGTCGGATCAACCGAACCGTATGTTACATCAACGACGACGACACCGGCTTCCGGTCCGGTCACGACGGCTGAAACGGTCAACTTTATCGAAGTCGGGGTGAAGCTGTATGTCACTCCGACGGTGCATGCCGACGGATTTGTGACGTTAAAAATAAAACCCGAAGTCAGTTCCGTGACCCGCAATGTCACGACGAGCAATAATAACACGATCCCGGTTGTCGAAACATCGGAGGCCGAAACCACGGTTCTTGTCAAAGACGGGGTGACGATTATCATCGGCGGATTGATCAAGGATGAAAAGATCAACACCGATTCACGTGTGCCGGTTCTCGGCAGCCTTCCGCTGATCGGCGGGGCTTTTCGCAACCGTGACCATTTGACCCGCAAAACAGAACTGGTGATTTTCTTAACCCCACGCATTGTTTCGGGGAACGCCTTGGTTGAGCAAAAATCTGTAAAGCAAACCGCCGATAGTTTGCGATGACATCCATCCTCAGACAAAAACATATTCGTTTAGGCGAACTTCTTATCGCCGAGAAATTAGTAACCGAAGAAGATTTACAGGCGGCTTTAAAAGAGCAGGAGCGGATCGGCGGCGGTCTCGCCGAAGTTTTGTTGAAAACCAAGTTCCAGCAGCAACCGCAGGTGCTTTACCGGGTTTTGGCCAAGCATCTGAATGTTGATTTTATCGATTGTACGGCGATTGAAATCGCACCCGAAGTTTTGTCTTGTCTTCCCGCGCAAGCGGCCCTTTATTTTAAAGCCCTGCCGATTGAATTCAAAAATGACGTCCTGATCGTTGCGACATCGGACCCGGCCAACATCAATCATCTCGACGGGCTGACTAGCATCGTGGGAAAAAGGATTCATTTTTCTTTGGCCATTGAAAGCGATATTCTCGAGGGGATCAGGCAATATTATGGTCTTGGTGCGGAAACCATTGCCGCCATGCTGGAAGGCAAGGACCAAACTTCAGCGCCCAGTCCCACGGTCGAAAATATCGCCGAGGGGCAGAATGAAGCGTCGATTGCCCGCTTTGTCAACCAGATTCTCCTGGAAGCCTGCCGTAACCGCGCGACGGATATCCACTTCGAGCCTTATGAAAATGATTTGCGGGTCCGTTATCGCATCGACGGAGTTTTGCACGATGCGCCCGTTCCGCCGGAGATACGGCATTTTAAAGATGCCATCAATTCCCGCATCAAAATTCTTTCCCGATTGAATATTGCGGAAAAACGTCTTCCTCAGGATGGACGTTTTAATGTTCTTGCGGGAAAACAATCTTTGGATTTACGCATTTCTTTTTTACCGACACCATGGGGAGAAAGTCTGGTTTTGCGTGTTTTAGAGCAAGACAAATTACGTGACTTGACTGAGCTGGGTTTCGCGCCCGAAGATCTCGTCACTTTGGAAAAATTATTGCGCTTGCCGCACGGACTTATTTTTGTTACTGGCCCGACGGGAAGCGGGAAAACGACGACCTTATACGCCTGCTTGTCGCGGCTGAATAATCCGGAACATAAAATCATTACGATCGAGGATCCTATTGAAGTCCAGATGAAAGGCATTTCCCAAATCCAGGTCAATCCCGCCATCGGCTTGACGTTTGCCCACGGTTTGCGTTCGATTCTCCGCCATGACCCAGACATCATGATGGTCGGCGAGGTTCGCGACCGGGAAACGGCTGAAATCGCCGTGCAGGTCGCCTTGACCGGGCATTTGGTGTTTTCCAGTATTCATACCAATGACGCCTCGTCGGGCGCGGCCCGATTATTGGATATCGGATGCGAACCTTATTTGATTTCCAGCTCGGTGATGTGTTTTATCGCCCAGCGGTTGATACGGGTTTTGTGTCCGTTCTGTAAAAAACCTTCGGTTCTGACTGCAGAACTGGCCGAAGCTTTCGGACTTGATTCCGACGAGAAAAGCACGGTAAAATGTTTTGCGGCGGTCGGGTGTGAACTTTGCCAGATGACGGGCTTTCGCGGACGCATGGCGATTTATGAATTTCTTCTTGTCACCAATAATATTCGCGAACTTATTCAAAACCGGGCTTCCGCGCAGGATATCCGTCAAGAAGCCTTGAAACAGGGGATGACCCCGTTGCGGCTCAATGGTTGGCAAAAGGTAGGCCAAGGCCTGACGACACCGGAAGAAGTTATGCGGGTCACCCGGGACGACGCAACATGAGGTTTTATCATGCGGTTTAATTATAAATCCCGAAATGTTTCTGGTGGATTAGTCGAGGGAAGTATGCAGGCCGAGACCCGGGAGGAGGCTGTTAAGAAAATATTAAGGGAAGGTCTGGTTCCGCTTGAAGTAGATGAGCAGGGCGCCAAGAAATCGCGACCTTTTTTTTCTTTTCAAGGAGGGCACCCGAGTCTGGAAGATCTAGCGGATTTTCTCCGTCGGTTCTCGGACTTGATGGAAGCGGACGTTCCGCTGGTGCGCGCTTTGCAAATTTCTGAAAAAAGGACCCGGAGCCTGTTGTTGCGGGAGGCGGTCAGCCGTGTTCTTGTCAGGGTTCAGGATGGAACACCCTTGTCAAAGGCGATTGCGGCGGAGCCCAGGATTTTTCCTGTCTATTGGCCGGGTTTGATCAGCGCCGGAGAATTGAGTGGGCGGTTGAAGGAAATTCTCGTCCGTTTGACGCAACTGGTAGAAAAGGACATTGAGACTAAGTCGCGTTTAGTGAGTGCGACCTTTTATCCTTTGATTATTTTGGGCGTAGGGCTTTTGACAGTTTTTTTTCTTCTGGTATTTGTTGTCCCGAAATTAAGCGATATGTTTAACGAGTTGGGCCAAAAATTACCCTTGATCACCCAACTTTTGTTACTGATCAGTGCCATTATTGGGCGCACATGGTGGATTATTTTATTGACGGTATTTCTTGCCGGATTTTGGATCAAACACATGTTTACTTTTCCCTCAGGCCGGCTTATCGGCGAAAGGTTTTTATTTCGCATCCCGTTTTGGGGAGAATTTATGAAGACGGATGACATGGAACGTTTGGGACGCATTATCGGTCTGCTTTTGCAAAGCGGTGTGGAAACTGTCACGTCTTTAGAGTGCGGCGCGCAGACTTTAAAAAGAGAAACTTTGAAAGTGCAAATGGTCAGTGTTATTGAAGCCGTAAGGCAGGGGACGGGAATGAGCATGGCCTTTTCCAGATCAACAGTTTTCTCGGAAGACGTGATCAATATGATCAGCGTCGGAGAAGAGTCGGGACGTGGTTATCAAGGGTTTTTGCAATGGGCCCAGGTCTCGGATCGTCGTTTGGAACGGATGACAAAAACAGTTACGGCTTTGATTGAACCGGTCCTGATTCTTTTGATCGGGGGAATCATCGGTTTTATTGTTATGGCGCTCCTTTTGCCAATTTTTCAGATGAGTTTGGATGTGCGATAATGCGGATGCGAAAGAATTTTTTTAAAAACCAACAGGGAAGTTTTTTGCTTGAAACGTTATTGGCCGTTTTGATTCTTTCGGTGGGACTGGTCGGTTTGATCCGTGGTCTTTTGTCGTCTCTGACAGCGGCCAAAGAGGCGCAAGCTTATTCCGATGCGATTTTGGCCGCGGACAATGCCTTGCTCGACGTGGCTCGTTTAAATGGACAGAAAACTGTTTCTTTCTTGCCATTGGAAACGCCGAACAAAGCGCTGGCGGCAGAGATTGAGATGGCCCCGTCGAGGGATTTGCCGGTGGCTTTGGAGATTTTGCAAGAAGCCCAGGTTAAAGTCAAATGGCCTGGCCCGTTAAAACAAAAAGAAGTCCGTGCTGTGACCTTGGTTTTTGGGCCTACTGATGAAAAAAAATGAACCGGTTTTTGTCAATGGCCAGGGGTTTACGCTCATTGAAATGTTGCTTTCGGTCATGATTATTGCTTTTTTAGCCGGAAGTTTGTATGCCACATTCGCTGCCGGCCTTAAGATAGAAAGCCGCACAAAACAAAGTTTTCAGGACATTGACGAGGAACGTCTGATCCTTGAGCAATTGTACAAAGATTTGGGCAGGGCCGCGGCTTATGATTTTCGCGGTTCTTTCCCTGACCGAAAAAGTTTTACCTTTAAAACACTGGAACTTGTTTTTCTCATCGATGACAACCATGAATTAAAATGGGTCCGTTACATGCTGGTTCCTTTGGAGCAGGGCCATGTCAAAGAAACGCGGCTGGGAGTGACATCGACCCGCAATGTGGCTGTTACGAATGTCACGAGTGCCGAATCCCGTGTCATGACTCTGGTTCGGGATGAAAATGATTTCGTCCATTTCTTTGATATGACGGATGTGCCGCAGCGACGAGAAGTTCTGAGTCGGCGCCTTATTGAGAAGGGATGGGAGGTTCTTGTGGCCGCATCGATTGCGACCCAACCTAAAATGGAATGGAAGCCGGAGTGGCAAGAGGTTTTTCTGCCGGCCGCGATTCGTGTGAATGTGTCGACCCAATCCCGCGCGGGATCCGTCAGAAAATGGACGCGTGATTTCATTCTTCCGTCGGGAGGCCGCGATGAACCGTAAGGAAGGCGGCTCGATTTTGATTGTATCGGTATGGATGCTGGCGTTGCTTTTTCTTTTGACCATCAGCTTGAGCCGCCGGGCCAGCCACGAATTATTGTTTGTGAAATATTCTCTGCAGAAAATGCAGACACGCTATTCGGCTTGGGCGGGTTTTCAGTACGCGGTTCAACTGGTCCGGCAAGATTCTCTGGATGAAACCAGCAAATTGGCAGACGATTTTTTTGCGTGCGGTGTCCATTTACCCGAGGGAAAAACGCCGGAGGACCTTTTTAAAAACGTTGCCTTAAGCCATGGAAGTTTTGACATAAGGGTGAAAGAGTCGAAAGATGAGAATTCCAAAACGTCTTATGGTTTGGGTGACGAAGACGGAAAATTGAATCTCAATGCTTTGAATTTGCAGAATTATGGAGTGTTAAAGGAACTTTTGATGATTGTCGGTGTGCCGGAAGAAGAGGCCCTCCGGATGGCCGCGGCGGTTTTGGATTGGCGTGATGAAGACAACGAGCCGGCTTTGGGCAAGGCCAGGAATCAAAACGAAGAAGGCCCTTTCGGATGGCGGGAACAGAAATTGCCAGCCAAGAACCGGCCTGTTGATAATCTTTCGGAATTGATGTTTATCAACGGTATGACGACGGAAATATATGAAAAAATCCATAATTTTCTCACTGTTTTTCCCCGGCGCGCAGAAAAGATGCAAATCAATTTTGCCACCGCGCCGCGGGAAGTGTTATTAGCTTTGAGTCGCACCTCGGCGGGTCCGGCGACCAATACAGGGAGGGACGATGCCGACAGTTTAACCGCAAAAATTGTTTCGACTCGCGCCGGAGCAGACAGGCTGGAAGGAACGGCGGATGACTTGCCGCTCATCGCCAAAAATTTGAATTTGACCACATCCGAAGAAAATATTTTACAAACGATGTCACACGTGCAGGCCAAAACGTCCCGTTTTTTGTCGGTCCACATCACCGGCCTGGCCGCGGCCAGTGAGCGGAAAAGCCATATCGACGCCGTCGTGGATCGTGAAACGTTGACAGTTGTGTTATGGAGAGCTGATTAATATGTTGCCATTACAGAAAAAGTTGTTGACTGTCCTGTCCGTGGGACACGGAAACTTGACGGTTGTTCAGGGCACTGGAACCCGGCTTGACTTTTGTTCCCAGACGACTATCGATTGGGACAATGAACAGAAAGCCCGCGAGGCCGTGTTGGCCTTGCTTCCTTTGCCGCAGCGTCGTCAGATCGGCGAATTGTGCCTGGTGCTTCCGCGAGTCATGTTTTTTACCAAACTCATTCATTTGCCGTCCACGGATGAACAGGAATTGAAGAAAATGGCTAATTTGCAGATTAGTCAACATCTGCCTTATGCACCAGAGCAGGCGGTATGGGATTTGGTCATTTGCGGCCGTCGCGGCATGGCCAGTGATGTTTTGATTATGGCTTTACAACGGGAAGCGGTGATGAAATATTTGCGCGTCCTTTCTGGAGCAGGTTTATTTCCTACAATCGTGACCGTAAGTTCGTGGGCTTTGGCCGGGCTTTTGAACACTATGGATCCGTCCGCTCATCTGGTTTTGTTCTTCCCGGACGAAGTCTCAACCGAGATATGCTTCGGTATCGAAGGAAGATTTTATTTTTCCCGCGGAATCGTTTACGGGTTGAAAGATTTTAAAAAAGATGATTTGGATGATTTCTTTAGTCAGACCCGATTGACATTTGCGGCGCAGCGAAAAGGTTTTTCGCAATATGCCGCTCCGACGGGATTTTACTTGACGTGCTTGGCCAATGGATTTTCCCCGGAGTTCTTAGAACAATTGACCAAAGAGTCAGGGATTGCATGGAAAGAATTATTGGTCGAAGATTTTAGAAAGAAACTGGGAATATTTTCTTTTTCTAAAGGACAAAATGTCACGGTCGACGCGGTAGCGGTCATCCCGTTTTTACGCTCGGGCTTTAAGAATCTCAGCAATTTCTTGCCTAAAGATTTTAAAGAGCGGCAAAATGTCAAAGCCGGACGTAAAACCAGAATTGCTCTTTTTTTATTGGTCATAGGAAGTCTTTTGTCCGTTACTCTGGCGATCTGTGCTCCGGCCATAAAGAAATTTCAGCAAAAAAAAAGGCTTGATGAGGAATTAAAAAGAGTTGAAAGCCCGTTTCTTAAGCTACGAAAAGAAGAGGAACTCTGGGTTGCGATCCGGCGGGAATTAGACAAACGTATTTCCCCGCTTTCGTTTATTGAGGAATTATACAATTCGCTGCCGCCGGGGATTGTCTTTTCGCGAATCCGAATCAGTGAACAGAATGAACTCAATATAGAGGGGCAGGCTTTACAGTCTTCCGCCGTAAACGATTTTCAGGAAAAAATGATTGCGGCAAGTTTGTTCCATGATGTGAGGCTTGAACATAGGGTTCGTCTAACGACTCCTTACGGAGAAGTTTCTCAGTTTGAAATCACCGCTAAATTACAAAAACCGGCCTTAAGCAAGGGCGAGAAATAAAATGATGATTTTAAAACGCAGAGAGAAGATGACTGCTGTTGTAGCGGCGGCGACACTTTTTATTTTATTTTGGCGGTATGTTGTTCTACAGCCGATTTGGAATTATGAGAACGATTTGGATGCGGACTTGAGGGAAAGAAACTTAAAACTTTATGAAGCCAAGAAAATCCTCACGGCTTCTTCTCGAGGTAGGGTAACGAAAGATTTGCTTCAACAATTTTCTTCCGGAGGTTCACCGCAAGAGGACATGTCACGGTTGATCAAAGAGATTGAAACCGCTGCGAACGGCTCCGGTTTAAAAGTGATCGAAACCAAACCCCAGCCTGTCATTAAGAATGTGGGGTGGTTTGAATTGAAGGTGAATATTTCTTTTGAAGGCCAATGGGGGGATGTGGTTAAATTTCTCTACGAGTTAGAGAATGGGCCGAGGCCCCTTTTGGTTAATGAAATGACCTTGGAAGCCAATCTCCCGCAACAGCTGACGATCCGGGGACGCCTGGAAATTGGGCGCCTTTTGGTGACCAAATCCTCAAATTTTTAATCAACCTTTCTCCTTTTACTTTCCCCCTGTTATAAATTTCATAACCATATTACTACCAGAGGCTTGCATATCCTGTGCTTATAGGCCTATATAAAAACTGTACATTGCTGGCGGTGTAAATAAGTTTTATACTTTCACTGCACTCAACTTGATAGAATGAAAATTCTCTTTATGAAAACAGGTCTTTATTGGGATAAGGAAATAGTAAAACCGCATTGGGATTTTACGCTGCTTTTTGGATTTTTAAACGAGGCCAAAGTTATTAATATGAAATTCTTCCAGAAAATATTCTCTGTTTTGTCTATGATATTTTTTCTCATAGCGATATCAACCTCTTCAACTTTTGCCGCAACATATTATATCGACAGCAAAATTGGAAATGATATTTATACCGGAACTTCACCGGTAACGGCTCCGACTTCCGTAGGCCCCTGGCGGACTCTAGAGAAAGCCAATAAAACCAATTTTGTTCCGGGGGATATTATCCGTTTAGCATGCGGGAGCGTGTGGAATGAAACATTAAAAATCAATTCTTCCGGGACATTGACCCAGCCTATTACGATCAATGCGAATCCTCTCGGTTGTGCAAATCCGCCGCTCATCGACGGCAGTTTTATCATTTCTCCCACAAGTTGGGTCAAATACAGCGGAAATATTTATCGAACGACGGTTTCTGCCGGCGAACCGCAGCAATTAACGGCCAGCAGCGGTCCTTTGAGTGTTGCCCACTTCCCTAATAAAGGGTACGACATCGCCCAACCGGATTCGGTTTATTTGCACGCCGCTGCGGATTCCGATGTCACTCCCGTTGCGGGAAGAAATGTCAGTACCTCTATTGTGACGGGACCGGACTTTAAATTACCTGCCGGCGCGACGATAAACGCTGAAACGCGTTTGCGTATTCGTCTTTATTCATGGATCATGGATGAAATGATGGTCAGCGGATTCTCCGGATCACGATTGTTTCTGGCGGCCCCCACGACCTATCCTTTGAAAGCTGGATGGGGTTATTATCTTTTTGGGCAATTATGGATGCTGGATTCCCCCGGCGAATGGGCTTATGACAAGGCGTCACAAATCGTTTATGTTTGGATGCCGGATTCCAAAGCCCCCAGCGTGCCTGTTTCAGCCGCGTATTTGCCCGTCGGTATTAATATCGAATCTAAAAGTTATGTCCATATTGACGGTGTGTCGATTAAATTTACCGGACTAGGAATCAATATGCGAAAGACCACGGGGATAGTCATTCGTAACAGTATCATCAATGACGTATATAATTTGGGGATTGCTGCCTCGGGATCCCAATCCGGCATTCTTGAATCCAATTTTATTGCGCGCGTTGGGATGGATGCCATCAATGCGGCGGAATCCGGCTTAAATGCGGCGGTGGGGTTACAGGCGATTCACAATCAAATCCGTGACAGCGGCGTTATCCTAAACGGGGAAACGATTCTCAGTTTACCGAGGCCATCCCACGCGGCCATTATGTCCGGATATAATTCCACCGTTGTCGGTAACACGATTGAAAATACCGGCAATATCGGAATTATGCCGCTTAGAGATAGTCTTGTTGATGACAATTACATTTTTGGCGTTTGTACGGTTCTCGACGACTGTGGTGCTGTCTATACCGGCACGATTGCCAATAATAGTTTGGTCACAAACAATTTGATTATAAAATCCCGCGGCGCTCTTCCCGGCAAACCGCCGGGAGAATATTATACCCAGGCCCAAGGGATTTATTTGGATGAAGCGGCGCTCAACGTCACCGTCAAAGGTAATACCATCATTGATGCGGACAATGGTCTTCATAATCACCGGTCAGCCCGAAGTGTTGTTGAGAATAACAAATTTTATGGAAATCGGAAAAGCCAAATCTGGTTGCAAGAAACAAGCAACAAAGTTCGGCCTACTGGCGATATCTATGAAAATGTTGTGCGGAGAAATGAAATTGTTCCCACGATACCCGGCTCTTTGGGATTTTTACATACGACATCCATTTCTTCGGCGGAACTTTTCGGCCAATATGATGAGAATCATTATTTTGACGCCATTTTTCCCCGTATTGGTGTTGAGCAAACTCCAACGCAAAGAATGGAATACAATCTCAGCCAATGGAAGGCCGCGACTAATTCAGCCGGGGCGCCGCGCAATATGGATAAAAATGGCCGCGGGACTCTCCTTAAAGGGTATGCGCTTTATTCCGTCAGCGGCAGCAACCTTGTGCCGAATGGAAAATTTTTAATGAACTCTTCCGGCTGGGGCTCCTGGAATCAAAACTCGCCCTATGGATCATTGGTCAGAGAAGCCTGCAGTTTGGGATTTTGTTTGCGTTACAATGCGGGCGCATCCTCCGGACTGGTGAACTCACCTTATTTTGCAGTGATCAAGGACCAGTGGTATCGTCTCAGTTTCGATTTAATGACCGGAGAAGACAATCAAAGTGTTAACGTGATTGTCCGTCGCGGTGCAGGTGGAAAAAATGGTTATGAATCTTTAAGCAATATACCGATGATGGCCAAGGGCACAAAAACTTTTAAACGTTATAGCTTTGTTTTTAAGGCCATCATGACTATTAACGTGAAAGATCCCCTCACCTTGGATAATGGCGCCCGCTTGGACTTTAGCGATATTCTGCCAGGGCAATCGATGAGTTTCGGTAATGTGGAGATCGTCCCTGTTACCCCAGTCGACAATGCTTTCCGCACGGATATTTTGGTCAACCCCACGGGCGGCGTTCTTACCGTTGAATGCCCGCTTAAGGAAACCTTCCCTACGGCATGCGCTAGCTATGCGCGATTTTCCGATGATGCGCTTGTGACGTGGCCTTATTCTCTTTTGGCCCGCAGATCCGAAATTGTTTATACCCATAATAAAACCTTGGTGGATACGGACAATGACGGCATTGCGGATGCGCAAGATTTATGTCCGGGGACGCCTGCGGGCAGTGCGGTTAACGCGGCGGGGTGTGGTTTTGGGGTGGGTGTTATGAATCCTCTCAATGGGAAATGCGGAACATCACACGGGCAGTCTTTTTCCGTTGTGCCGACAACAGGATTTTGTGCGGCGGGGAATGCCACACCCGTGACAGGCAGCGGTCCCTGGTCCTGGACTTGTACAGGGTCAAGCGGCGGAACAACAGCCCTTTGCAGTGCGGTTAAAACAGCAACAACTCCGACGGCCACTATTTCTGTTTCACCGGCATCTATAGCGTATAACGAAAAGACAAATATCAGCTGGTCATCGACGGGTGCGACCTCTTGTTCGGCATCGTGGTCTCCTTTGTCGATTGCAACATGGGGGACGATATCCATCGGCCCTTTGACTTCCTCAGTCACCGTTTGGGTCAATTGTACAAATGGTTCTCTGGAGAGCGGAAAGAAATCAGCAACCATAACCGTGGCCCCGCAAGTTCTTCCTACGCCCATGACATCGGCGTTTGTCCAGTTTAATCTTAATGACAATGCGGCCAATACGTTTGTTAGCGATGAGTCAACAGCCAAAAATAACGGAGCGGCAAATGTTAATACGTCTGCTCTTTCGGTCCCAGGGAAAATCAATTCCGCGCTGAGTTTTAACGGAATCAATCAATATGTCAATATTACAAGTTTGTTTGACAGTATTCGCAAGGATAAAGTGGGTGCTTTTAGTTTTTGGGTCAAGCCGGTCAATGGTGAACCGATTGTAAGCTTTGCAACCGCTAATGGACATTTTCTTTTGGCCTGGAGCAAAGGTCTTCAGGCCATGGCCGTTGCTATTTCCGGCGCAGGGACGATGTATGGGGCTACCACACCGTCGGGAACGGTCCCGATTAATACCTATACGCATGTGGTGGTGACTCAGGATGGATCGAAATTGAAATTTTATATCAACGGGGTGGAACAAGTTGCAAATGTCTGGTCCAACCAGAATCCGGGCGCGTGGCTTAACACTATTGTTCCAACGGTAGGATATGGACGTCTGGGGGCCTTTACAACGGGCGGGTCGTCTGATTTTTTTGCGGGAAGTATCGACGATGTGCGCTACTATCAGAAATCTTTGGATTTTTCGGAAGTGCAGGCGCTTTTTAATAATGGGGCAGGGACCGAACTTCTTAACCCTCTTTCTTATGGGACGTCAATACTCGATACAAAACCAAATCCATCAAAAGCGAAAGTTTTTGCGCAATTTAAATTTAACGACAGCGCGACGACTTCAACTGTTCTTGATGAATTTGGGAAGAATGGTATGGCCAATGTCAGCACATCTGCAATTTCGACGCCGGGAAAGATCAATAAAGCTTTGACTTTTAATGGCGCGAATCAATATGTCGATATCAGCAATCTATTCTCGACAATCCGGGACGATAAAGCGGGTTCATTCAGTCTGTGGGTCAAGCCGGTCAATGGTGAACCCATTTTAAGTTTTGCCACTTCGAATGGCTACTTTGAGATGGCGTGGAGTAAAAGTTTGCAGTCTTTGGCGGTGGGGATTTCTGGGGCCGGCACGATGTATGGCGCTACCACTCCGTTGAGAACGGTTCCGGTAAATACGTATTCACATATCGTTGTAACTCAGGATGCAAATAAATTGAAGCTTTATGTTAACGGTGTAGAGCAGAACCAGAACGTTTGGTCTAATAAAAATCCCGGCGGGTGGTTGAACACCATTGTTCCCGCCCGGGCCTATGCCCGGGTCGGGGCCTTTACAACGGGGACAGCCACTGACTTTTTTAACGGAAGTGTCGATGATCTTCGTTATTATAAAACGGCTTTGACATCTGATGAAGTTTTGGCGATTTATAATGACGGTCAGGGCACAGAAGAAGCGTCCCCTGCTTTTATTTCTTTAAGGCCTTCGGGGAATGCTTATCAAGCGGTGTTTTCCGGAAAAGGTTATTATGTCGATGCAGCTTTAGGCAGTGATTCTAATCCTGGGACAATTGATAAACCGTGGAAAACTTTAGCAAAAGCTTCGAGCGCGGTTTTGTCCAATGGGGACGCTTTACTTCTTAATTGCTCCAGTACGTGGCGCGAGAAACCCATATTGGGGACGACGTTTGTTCCCCAGGGAGGAGGTTTGCTGGCGGGCTACGGAATATGTGATGAGCTACATTATCCGACGATCAAGGGGTCCGACGTCATCACGTCGGGTTGGTCCAAAGACCCGACCAGTCCCAATCCGGTTTATGTAACGTCACAAACCTTGCCACCGACCCAGATCTTTGTCAATGGCCAACGTTTGATCAAGGCCCGGTATCCTAATTTTGGCGGCATTAATCACGAATATCACATTTTGAAACAAGCCGTGAGCAATTCCAACTTGACATTCAGCGACGCAGACCGAGATTTTCTAGCAGACAAAGATATCACGGGGGCGGATCTGTATGTCCGTATTGAACCGTGGTATATCGATCATATGACGATTAACCGTTATAATTCTGCGATCGCCTCGGTCTTTTTGAACCGGGACACCCGGTTTCCGGCGGAAGCGGGGGATGGTTATGTTTTGGAAGGCAAAAAGTGGATGTTGGATTCGGCGGGAGAATGGTATTACGACACCGCCGCAAGTCAACTGTACGTTTGGCTTCCCGATAACTCTCATCCCGCCTCATCACTTGTGGAGGCGAGCGTCAGAAATGAAGTGGCCGTTCTCCGTAATTCTCCGGGTTTGCGTGTGGAACATATCAAATTTGAACAGGGCGCGGATCGAGGACTTGATGTCCAGAGCGGCCAAAATATTTTTATCACCGATATCGTAGGAGAGAATGATAAAAATTATAATCTGGTCGTTCTTAATGCAAAAAATACAACCGTCACTCATTCTGCTTTTTCCGGTGCTCTGGCCAAAGGTGTCGTCATCAGCGGCGGGAACAATAATGCGTTGAAAAATTCTGAAATCAGCAGCATCGGTCTTTCCGGTGCGCCGGATATCGCTCTTGCAGGAGTTGATTTCGCTTCTGAAAATGGTCTGGTCCAAGACAATCTTATTGAGAACATGGGGTATATCGGCATCAGGTTCGCGAATAAAGAAGGTACGAGGATTATTCAAAATACGATAAAAAATGTTTGTGTGCGATTATCCGATTGCGCCGGGATTTATACCTGGAACGGAACCTTGGCGGACAATCCTTTAGTCGGTTCGCTGGTTGAAAAAAACACGATTATCGGGGCGGCATCCAATCGAGAGGGGACGACTCCCAGTCATGGGGGAGGAATTTTTCTCGATAATTCGACCGTCCATGTCCGCGTCCTGAATAATATGATTTCCGATGTTTCTATCGGTCTGGTGCTAAACGAACCGAGTGATACCATCTTTTCGAATAATAAAATTTGGAAAGCTTCGACGGCCGCCTTGAGTGCCGGAGGACGGGCCGGTTATTTATTGAGAAATACCGTTTCCAACAATGTTTTTTTCTCCGACCAATATTCGACAATAGATCCACAGACCGGTGCCCCGAAAAAAATAGTGGACTATGCACAGGCCTGGTGGCCGGCCGTTTCTGCAGACCGGGTTTTTAAAGGGCCGGAGGCTAATATCGTTTCCGGGAATAAACTGTTGACTTTTTCGGGTCAAGGAGGAAATACCGTATCATTCAAAGGTCAAAATTATTCGCAGAAAGAATGGAATGCTTTCGGCCCGACCGATGTCCAGTTTTCTCCGGTGCAGACAAAACATTTGGCCGTTACGACCGTTGGAAATTCTCTGATTTCAAATGGTCAATTCAATTCCTCGGGATCTTCTTGGACTACTTATTTTTCTGTTCCCGGCACCGGTCGTGTGGATTATGGGATATATCCGCAATGCGGCGGATCGTGTGCGCATTTTGTCGCCGGGAATCCGGGAGATTTATTGATTAGCCCTAAATTTAATCTCGATAAGACTCCAGGGAAGAATATCTATGTTCTTTCCTATACCGCTATTGGCGGGGTGCTGGGTGGTGGGGCTTCGGCCACCGTACGCCGGACAGTAAGCCCGTGGGATAATTTTGGTTATCAAAGCGGCACCGCAACATTGGCGCCGGGACAAACACGAAAAGTCATGGATCTTTTTTATGCGAGCAATAATGCCGACGCTCGTATGGATTTATATGGTCAGCCGGGAAAGGATGTTTATTTCGATGACGTAGCACTTTATAAAGTGAGCAGCTATAAATTTTTCGATCCTTATGAATATTCCCGCCATTTGATTAATAATACCTCGATTGAAAAAATATTTTCCTGCGCCGACGCGAAACTTCCTGCCTGTGACGCCGTGGATGAAAACGGCAAGGCTGTTCAATGGCCGGTCACTTTGCCGCCTTTTTCTTCCGTTATTATCATGGCGAAAGACCCGGCCTGGGTTGAAACCCCGGGCGTTGCATCGGTAAACTAAAATCAATTCCTTTGGTTTTCTTAAATCCCCTGTGCTATAAATTAGAGCATATAAGGGAATGGTATTTTAATAAATTTATAAATCACGCGATGTGCAAGTTTTTCCGATTCGACGAGTCCTTTTTAGGCGAAGAGCGCCTAGAAGCGTAAAAAAAATGTGCCTCAAAACGGATCGTCGGACCAGAGCGCAGCCGTCATAATGACAGATCAAAATTTGCACATGGCGTAAAATCGGAAAAGACATGTCGGTAGCGTCAACAACAACCTTTGATTATTCTGATGCTTTCAGTCGCAATCTTGGCTGGTTGACCGAAGGAGAGCAGCAGGTTCTCCGCGGGAAAAGGATTGCCATTGCCGGCATGGGAGGCGCGGGGGGAATACATCTTTTAACTTTGGCGCGACTGGGTATTGCAAACTTTAACATTGCTGATCCGGATAATTTTGAAATGGCCAACTTTAACCGCCAGGTGGGCGCCTTTATTAGTACTTTGAATCAACCTAAGACAGAAACACTTGGTGCTCTGGCCTGCGACATCAATCCGGAAATAAAAATCAATGCTTTTCATCAGGGCGTCCAGGAAGACATGATAAAAGATTTCTTGGAAGGCGTGGACTTGTATGTTGATGGATTAGACTTTTATGTTTTAGATATCCGTCGAAAAATATTTAAGTATTGCCATGAGCATAATATCCCTGCTATTACGGCGGCACCGCTGGGAATGGGTGTAGCCTATCTGATTTTTCTGCCCGGTCAAATAACGCTTGAGCAGTATTTTGGCTTTACCGATGATGCAGAATCAAATCAGCTAAAATTCTTGATTGGATTAAATCCTTCTCCGCGACATTGTTCTTATCTCATGGACCGTTCAACATTTAATATCATGGAAAAACGGGCCCCGTCGACAATTATGGGATGTATGTGTGTTGGAGGGGTTGTTGCGGCGGAATCCGTTAAAATCCTGTTGAGGCGCGGTAAGATTCTAGCCGCCCCATGGTCGCAATCGTTTGATCCGTATGTGAATAGATACAAACGGGTTTATATGATAGGTTTCCAGCGGATTCTGTTGCAGACCTTGGGAGTAAAATGGTTGAAATGGATTTTATCCAAGCGGGGGCAGAAATGTCAATCTCTTTTATAGAACCGGGGGAATTGAAAAACAATTTGGAGCACATCTTGGATTTAGCCAAATGGACATCCAGCGGTGACAACTGTCAACCTTGGAGATTTGAAATTAGAAACGAACGAGAAGTTGTTGTTCATATTCACAATGAAGGCAGCATTTTTGATTATGCCGGAAAACCATCGCTTTTAACAATTGGTTTTTTTTTGGAAAGTTTTATAATTGCGGCTGCACATTTTTCCTGCGGGGTACAGTGGGTGTATGAAGAGAATGGACACAAAAATCATAGGGTGATTTTTCGTATAGAAAAAGATGACAATATCAAAGACAATTCTTTGGTCCCTTTTTTAAAGATTCGTTCTGTCAACCGCTTTCCCTATAAGTTGAAAAACTTGACTCAAAAGCAGAAATCCATTCTTGAAGATGTTTTAGGTAGTCAATTGAAAATCACTTGGTTAGAGAGTTTGCCTGATCGCATGGCAATGGCACGGATCAATGCCTTGACAACCTTTATTAGACTCAGTATTAAGGAAGCCTACACCATGCATAAAGCTATTATAGACTTTGATCATGATTTTAGTCCTGACAAAATTCCTATTAAGGCTGTTGGCTTATTCCCGTTAACCCAAAAGTTGATAAAATTTGAACTTAAGAGTTGGGAGAGGGCGGATTGGATGAATCGTTTTCTTGGGGCGGCGATTATTCTTCAGTTAGAGATGGATTTTATTCCAGGTCTCTTCTGCGGCGCACACTATCTTGTGCAATGGGAAAACCCCGACGACGCAAATAATGTGAATGCTTGTCTTCTCGCGGGGCAGTCTTTGCAACGATTCTGGTTGACCGTAACGCAGATGGGACTTGTTATGCAGCCGTCAGTTGGTTGTCTTGCGCTGGCTTATTATGGGAATAATCAAATTGACTTTACAGAAAATATCATGATGCAAAAACGTTCAGTTATTCTGGCAAAGCGCTTGAATCAAATTGCACCCGTCAACAATATTGTATTTATGGGCCGCATGGGTTTCCCATACAGCAAATTATTGAAATCGCGGTCTATTCGCAAGAGTTTAAGCGAATTAAAATATTCTTGAATTGGGCGAGAGGTCACGCTTAAGACCACAAAGAGCCGTAGCTTGGTGGATACATAGATGCCATCGTAACCGTTTTTGATGCGTCTCGGATCTAACGATAGGGTATACTCGAAAAAATATGAAAGCAAAAAATTTACCGACCGCTATTCTTTTAATATCCTGCCCTGACCAAAAAGGCATCACGGCCGCGGTGACCGCATTTGTTTTTGCAAACGGGGGAAATATTATCGATGCCAATCAGCATATCGATGAGCAAACCAATACGTTTTTTATGCGAATCGAATGGTCCTTGGCCGGATTTAAGATCCCTCAGGGAAAGATCGCTGAAGCATTCAAGTCCGTGGGAAAAACATTTCGCATGTCATGGGATTTGTATTTCAGCCAGGAAAAGCCCCGGGTCGCTATTTTTGTTTCCCAGCATCTGCATTGTCTCTATGATCTTTTGCTCCGTCATCAATCCGGACAGTTGTATTGCGATATTCCTTTGATTGTCAGCAATCATCCGCAAGCGCAAACTGTTGCTAAAGAATTTGGAATTCCATGTGTTCTTACTCGCGTTGATGCCAAGACAAAAAAGCAAATTGAAAAACAGCAGTTGGATCTTTTGCATGCGAATGATATCGAAATGGTTGTGCTGGCGCGATATCACCAGATTTTGAGTGCGGGATTTGTGGCCCGCTATCCTAACCGGATTATCAATATCCATCATTCATTTTTACCTGCTTTCGTCGGCAGCAGTCCCTATGATCAAGCGTACCAGAAGGGGGTCAAAATCATTGGCGCGACAAGTCATTTTGTCATTGCTCAATTGGACCAAGGTCCTATCATTGAGCAGGATACCGTCCGTATCAGTCATCGCGATTCCATCGGTGATTTAAAACGGAAAGGTCAAGATTTAGAAAAGATTGTTCTCAGCCGGGCCGTTCGCTGGTATTTGCAACGTAAAATTCTCACCTACGGCAACAAAACTGTTGTCTTCGACTAAACCGTCTTCGCTGGCCTATCTGCGATTCTTACGGCTGTCGTTTTGATCCCGATATTTTTAATTATTTATTTTTCCCTTTTTTCCTGTGGCGCTGTGCTGACCGGTCGATAAGGATGTGTTTGTTTTGACGAAATTAAGGGGAAACAAAGACGTGTCGTAGAGTTTGATATCGGCGGTAAGAATTAATCTCGGCGAAGAGAAAATGAATTTTAATTACAGAGGGGTTGAAAAGAATTTTCAAAATCGTACTTATTTTAATTGAGAAGGAAATCAGTGGCCGGAGGGCTGCATTTTTTGCGCGGTGATCTCAAGGATCTTTAGCATCTTGGGGTTTTGCATCAATTTCTGGACGGCGGGATTGTTTTTAATGCGTTCGGGATCCATGGATAAAGCATCTTGCATAAGGGAAGGATTTTGCATGATGGCCGCAATTTCAGGATCTTTGACCAAGTCCTGCATCAAGGACATGATTTCAGGATCTTGCATCATATTATTTTTCATGGAATTAACGGTATCGGCTGAAAACTTTCCCCCGGAATTGACCGATGAAGAACCGGGATTCACTCCATCCGCATGAATGCTTAATATTTGTGAAGCCGGGACTTTAATTTGCCCCATGGTGGAAGTGTTAACCGTATATTGGCCATTGGAAATATCGATCAATTGACCTTTGATGGATGTTCCATCTTTAAGGCTTATGGTTTGGGGATTTTGTTGGGCAAGGGCTAAAGGCGTAAAGACTGCAAGGAATATTGCGATAAAGAAGATATTTTTCACCTGTAAATCCTCACTATGTTAAAAAACACTTTACCCTGTCCGTCGACACTATTAGTCGACGATATAATGTGCCTTCTGCTGTCACTTGCGTCGTACTTAAAACAATCTTTTACTTCTATCAGATTTTACAA
>JANPFV010000092.1:0-22991 GCA_031423615.1 Candidatus Omnitrophota bacterium | reverse complement strand
CTTTGACAAAATGGGTTTTATAAGTTTGACCAAACGACTTTCACTGTCTCATTAATTTTGATGAACCGCCGTATACCGAACGGTACGTACGGTGGTGTGAGAGGTCGGTAGATGAAATAATCATCTACCTCCTACTCGATTCTTTAGGCCTTTGTAATCAGGATACACTTCATGGCTCTGCCGGTCTTGATTTCGGCGATATTGTTTTATCTTTCCTTTCCTAATTTTATTTTTCTGCAGGGTTTTTCTTCGTTGGCGTGGTTTTTTTGCGTTCCGTTTTTTATCTTCCTGGAAGGGAAAAGTCTTCTCAATCGTCTTGCGGCCGGATTTTTCTTCGGCTTGCTGAGCTATCTGGCCACACTCAATTGGATGATTCCTTACAGTTTTCCTGGGTATGGATTATTGAGTATTATTCTGACTTGTCAGACAGTCATTTTTGCGGCGCTTTATCAACCGTCTAAAGATCAGAAATTCTGGCCGCTTTTATATGTCCCTGCTGCGTGGGTCGTTTCGGAATATATAAGAAAATTCGTGATGATGGGCCAATCTTGGGACCTGGGCCACAGTCAAGGTTTTGATACCGATTTACTGCGAACGGCGCGTCTTTTCGGTTCTCCCGGTATTTCTTTTATTTTAATTTTTGTGAATTATTTATTTTACTGGCTTCTCCTGCGGGCCAAAGAAACCTCCCAGCGAAAAGTCGGCGCAAGTATTCTTGCATTACTCATCTTGACAATTTATGTTTATAGATTTTTTGTGCCTTTGCCCCCAGGATCAAATTCGTCCACGGCTTTGCAGATTTGTCTTTTGCAGCCTAACATAGATTATCACGGTGAACTGACCGATGAGCGGATCATGCAAATTACGGATGAGCATATCGCTCTGACAAGAGAAGCTGTCAAGCATTCTCACCCGGATTTGATCGTCTGGCCGGAGACCGCGGTCCCGACGGATTTCTTGGCTGATCCGCGGCTGAAAAAAAAGATAGTGAGTCTGGTGAAAGACATCGGCACCCCGTTTTTAATCGGAGGGGACATCGATGACAAAACGGGAACACATAACAGCGCTGTTCTTTTCGATAAAAATGGTGAGGTAGAAAATATTTATTTCAAGCGGCATCTTGTTCCCTTGACTGAATATATTCCGCCATCTTTCTTTTGGAAAATGTTTGCCAAGATTTTTCACGTCGAGAGTCCCGGCCTTGTTCCGGGAACAGCAGAAGGAATGATGGAAATCACGGCGAGAACCAGCAACGTCAAGATCCGTTTCGGTGTAGCGATTTGTTCAGAAGACAATGTTGCGCAAGTCTTCCGCCAGTACGCCGAGGATGGGGCCGGTTTTGTCATCGTGCTTTTAAACAATGGCTGGTTTTCGCAAAAAGAAGGCCTGGTTATGCACGCTGAACATTCTATGATGCATGCCGCTGAGAATGATATGCCCGTGATCCGCGTCTCCAATACGGGATTGTCGGGGCTTATTGACAGGTATGGTCGGTTGCCGCAAGAATCTTTGGACTCGCTGGAACAAAGAAAATTTTTTCTTTATGAAGTTGTTCCGCGCCCACCGAAAAAATCCAGTCATAATCTTTCTGATACCTTTTGCGTCCTTTGTCTTTGCTTTGTTATAATGAAACACATTTATTCTTCCTTTCAGAGAAAAAAGGGAAATAAAGAATGAGACTGAAAGTTTTGATATTGACATTCATTGCGGTTCTAGCTTTTGCAGATGGGGCGGAATGCGGTGCTGCGGTGGCCCGGAAAAAACCGCGGGGCACAATACGGCGGCACGTCCAAGCCACGAATGCGCCCAAAATTCATATAATTCGTGAACCTTATGTTTTGGAGGAAAAATCCGTAAAACAGCCGCAGAAAGCTGCCGTGCCTTCTGCCAAGCCTCCTTTACCCGTCTATCAGGCGAAGGTTTTATCGACGGAGAAACCGGTTATTCCCTTGCCGTCATCAGCTTCGGTGACGCAAGACATTGTAGATTTGCCGCAATTGGTTGACTCTTTGCAATCCACCAGCCAGGCTTGGGAACTGATTGTTAATCCGGAAGACAAAGCTATCGTGGTGCAAGAATTTATAAATAAATTTCAAGGGCAAGGTATTACGATTCATAAGCCCGCGATACATTATGCAAATTTTATTGAGCAAATGTCACAAGAAAGTCCGCGAATGTTGGATTTGCCGTTCGAACGTATATTGCAAGTGGTAACGGTCATGGAATATGATTTTGAAAATGGCGAAGACAAAGAAACTTTGGCGCAGAAAATTCTCGGCCCGCAAGTTTATGAAAAGAATAAGCAGCGGATAAGGAATGATCTCCTAAGCGGTCAACAATAAAGGGTGAAAATGAAAATCAAAATTATCATTTTTATTTTAATGGCGGTCTTGGTGTACGCGAATTCAGCGGAAAGCGGGGCCGCGGTGGCTAAAAGAGGCGCGGCCGCTCATAAAAAATCCATGCCTCCGCAGCTTCCTCCGGGATATGTTCTGGGTCCAAACGGAATTCAAAAAGTTTCCGAAACTTCTGAGAACGATGCGCAACAAGCTGCGGAAGAGGAAAATGTTGAGGTCAAGGATGAAGTTGGTCTCGACCAGATTATGGAAGCCCTACAGTCTTCCGGTAAATCGTGGGGACTGATCATCAGTCGTAAGGACAAAGAAATCGTTGTTCAGGAATTTATTAAACAGTATGCTAAAGAAGGGATCGTTATCCGAAAGCCAGCGGTCTATTACGCTAATTTTATTGATGAGATGGTGAAAGGGAGTCCGGAAATGTTAGAGCTGCCTTTTGAACGGGTTTTGCAGGTTGTGGCTGTTATGGAATATGATTTTGAAAATGGCCAAAACAAGGATCTCTTGGCACAAAAAATTCTCGGCCCGCAGGTTTATGAAAAAAATAAAAAACGTTTGCTGGCTGCGGCCCCGGGACAATAAGTGGCCGGATTTTTTTCTACACAATGAATGAAAATTTATGAAAAAATTTATTCTTTCTATTGATCAAGGCACAACGGGTTCGCGCGCTTTTATTTTTGATGAAGCCGCCAATGTTGTGGCCAGATCTTATCAAGAGTTTAAACAATATTATCCTCATCCCGGCTGGGTTGAACATGATGCCGACGAGATTTGGCGCTCATGCGTGAATGTGATTCGGCGGGCTATCCGCCAAGCCCATATTTCTCCGCAACAGATCTGCGCTATCGGCATTACGAACCAGCGGGAAACAACCGTGCTGTGGGATCGTAAAACATCTCAACCGGTGGGCCGGGCGATTGTCTGGCAGTGCCGTCGCACGGCCAGCCTTTGTGAAAGCCCCGCGTTAAAGAAACACGCTTTGTTATTGCGCCGGAAAACGGGGCTGGTCCTTGACCCTTATTTTTGCGCTACAAAAATCAAATGGCTCTTGGATCATGGAAAGGGTCTTCGCCGCCGGGCGAAGAAAGGTGAAATTTGTTTCGGAACAATCGACAGCTGGCTGATCTGGAAATTGACCAACGGCCAGGCCCATGTGACCGATATGACCAATGCTTCGCGCACCCTTCTTTATAATATCCGCACCAAGAAATGGGATCCCCAGCTTTTAAAGATTTTTGGCGTGCCTCCGGCCATTCTGCCGACGGTGAAAAAGTCGGGTTCGCATTTTGGAGACGTAAACAACAAAGAAACAGGATTAAAAAATGTCCCGATTACCGGGGTGATGGGAGACCAGCAGGCGGCCCTTTACGGGCAAGGCTGTCATGCCGCCGGAAGCAGCAAAAATACCTACGGCACAGGATGCTTTTTGGTTTTAAATACGGCGAAGCGGTTTGTTCTTTCAACCAAGGGTTTACTCACGACCTTGGCCTGTGATGCTACGGGTCATCCGGTGTATGCGCTGGAAGGTTCCATCTTTATCGGCGGAGCGGTTATTCAGTGGTTGCGGGATGAATTAAAAGTTATCCGAACATCGTCGGAGACAGCGGTCATGGTCAAGAATTTGCACAACACCAACGGCGTTTATCTGGTCCCGGCTTTTGCCGGCTTGGGAGCGCCGTACTGGGACAGTCATGCTCGCGGTATTGTGACCGGACTGACACGCGGGGCCAATATTCAACATCTCATCCGTGCGGCCTTAGAATCGATTGCCTATCAGACGAAGGACGTGTTCGATGTGATGGAAAAGGAATTTGGCAGGAAGATACCGTTTCTTAATGTCGACGGAGGAGCGTGTCAAAATGACTTTCTGATGCAATTCCAATCCGATATTGTCAATCGACGTATCGTTCGTCCAAAGATGATCGATACGACGGCAAAAGGGGCCGCGCTTTTGGCTGGGGTAACCTTGGGGATGTGGAGCGTCAAAGATTTAGAAAAACTGCAAAAGATCGAACATGTTTTTGTCCCTCAGTCGTCTGCGGCTAAAACGAAAGAGCTTTATAGCGGTTGGCAAAAGGCCGTAAGGCAGGCGCGGACGTTATGAAGCGTGACCTGCGGACGATTTTTTCCAAAAACGAATATGATGTTGTGATCGTCGGTGGCGGCATCAACGGGGCCGCAATTGCCAATATCGCTTCCCGGCAAGGTCTCACGGTCGCACTCATTGAGAAAGAGGATTTTGCCAGCGGCACGTCCAGTCGTTCGACAAAGCTCATGCATGGCGGATTGCGTTATTTGGAAAATCTGGAATTCGATCTCGTCAGCGAATCCCTACGCGAACGTTTCATTCAGTGGAAAAATATTTCTTATCTTGTCAGGCCTTTGCGTTTCGTTATCCCGGTTTATAAAGGCGACCGCCGGCCGTTGTGGATGATGAAGCTGGGAGTTTTTTTGTATGATTTTTTAAGCGGCAAGTTTGTTGTTGAAAAACATAAAACATTAACGGTGCAAGAAGTGACGGCACATTTTCCAGCGATCAACCGTCAAGGGCTCGTCGGGGGAGTAGCTTACAGCGATTGCCGGATGGATGATGCGAGGCTGTGTCTGGAAAATATTTTAAGCGCCCGCCAAAGCGGCGTTCATCTGGCCAATTACGCTTGCGTGGAATCCTTTTTCAAGGTGGGCAAGCAATTGACGGCGGGGGTGAATGTGAGAGATGTTTTGACCGGCGAGAAAATGACGATCAAGGCGCATCGCGTGGTCTGTGCGGCCGGACCGTGGACCAATGAACTTTTACGTTTAGACACACCCGCTTCGCAGGACAAAATCCGTCTGACCAAGGGCGTGCATATCATTTATAAAGAAAAAGTTTCCGACACGGCATTGCTTTTGCAGGCTGGCAAGGACAACCGGGTCTTTTTTGTTATTCCCATGGAAAACCATTCCATGATCGGCACGACCGATACGGATTACATGGGCCATCCCGACGATGTGGATACCGACAAAGAGGACATCGAATATCTTTTATCGGAGACCGCAAAGTTTTTGCCGGACCTTCAGTTGCGTCGCGAAAATATTGTTGCCACATTTTCCGGACTGCGGCCTTTGGTTTTTGCGTCAGGAGACCCCTCCAAACTTTCCCGCAAACATGTGATTGAAGAGACTTTAAGCGGGGTCATTTATGTCATGGGTGGCAAATACACGACGTACCGGGCCATGGCGCAGGAATGTGTAGAGAAAATTCTCGGCGGCAAAAAGCTGGATTTGGGGATGGACTATCCCCTTTATGGAAGCGCTCCCGCTAGCGTTGATATCGAAGAATTGAGCCGTTCGTGTGGTATTTCCGACGATGTCTGTGAATATTTATTCGGAAAATATGGTCATCGCGCGCAAGATATTCTTAATCTCGTAGTCCATGATAAGGCCTTGGGGGAACCAATATGCACGTGTTCTTTGGCGATCCGAGCGCAGGTGGTTTATAGCCTTAAAACAGAAATGGCTGTGACAGCCGATGATATCATTTGGCGGCGGCTGGGTCTGGGTTATCGTTATTGCGCCACCAAACAATGCCGAAAGGTGATCGCAGAATATTGCGGGACATAATATTTATGAAAAAAGCTTTTTTAGATCATATGATCAGGATGGCTCTGAAGGGAGGAGAGATGTCGCGGCGTATTATGGAGAACAGTACCCCGACATTAAAGCCGGACAATTCTGTCGTCACCAAAGCCGATACCGCGATCTCGGGTTATGTGCGTCAGAGTTTGCATAAATATTTGAAATCACCGGAGCACATTTTAATCGATGAGGAAGATAAAAAAAGTTCGGAATATTTTGACCAAGGCCGCCTGGATGATAGTCCTTATATTTGGGTCGTTGACCCGATTGACGGCACGAGGAGTTTTGCCAATCGTATGCCTTTTTATGGTGTGTCGATCGGACTTTTGAAAGACGGCAAACCGTGGCTGGGCGTTGTTTATTTCCCGGCTTTAGATGAACTTTTTTATTGTGACGGGCAAAGGTCCTTTTTTGTAAAAAAGGCCACATCCGCGAGCCCGAAAAGAATCCTGATCAAAGTTGTGGACCAGGAAATCAATGCCCATTCGGTTTTCTTTGGCAGTGACGGATTTTTTAAAAACTTTAGCTGGGATTTTTCCTTGTGTCAGATGATGATTCCATCCTGCGCGGTCTTGGATTTGTGTTTTCCGTCGGTAGGGCGGGGGGCCGGAGCGTTTTTTAATGCGCATATTTGGGATTTTGCAGGCGCGTGGCCCATTTTTCAATCTGCAGGCTTGGATCTGCACAATATCAACAGCGGAAAAATTATCGACCGGATCGATACATCTTTGTTTCAAGGAAAAGGCGATAAAACCTGGCGTTTAAGCGAATTTTATATTCTTTCTTCGCAACGCAATTTTCCTATTATGCGCGGCGCCATTAGTAAACGTTTATGATGTCGCGCCTTCGAAGGAGCTCGGCATCAACACTGCAGCCGGTTGGCTGCAAGCCAGTTGGCTGCAAGCCAGTTGGCTACAAGCCGGTTGGCTGCAAAGTGTCGCGCCTTCGCAGGAGCTCGGCATCAACACTGCAGCCGGTTAGCTGCAAGCCGGTTGGCTGCAAAGTGTTGACTTTCAAGTATTCGATGATATAGTTATTCAAAATAAATCCTTACCTTTTTCAATCTTCTCTGGTAGTCAAGCTTCATGAAAGACGCGATTTTATATCTGGAAGATGGCAAGGTTTTTACCGGCCAGTCTTTGACGGTAAGCGGCGAAACGACAGGCGAAGTTGTCTTTAATACCGCGATGAGCGGCTATCAGGAAATTTTGACCGATCCGTCCTACGCCGGCCAGATCGTCGTCATGACCTATCCCTTAATCGGCAATTACGGCATAAATGACGTCGATGTCGAGTCTTCTAAGGTCCACGTTAAAGGTTTTATCGCCAAAGAATTCTGCCGCCATCATTCCAATTTTCGCGCCACGAAAAGTCTCATCCAATATTTAGAAGAGAACATGATCCTAGCCATGGAAGGGTTTGATACTCGCGCTTTGACGCGTCATTTGCGCTTGTCCGGTGCTATGAAAGCCATAATTTCGACAGAAGATTTCAATTCCGACAGTCTCGCCGCAAAACTTAAGGCTTCTCCGTCAATCGAAAATGTAGATTGGGTCAAGACGGTCACAAGTTCCAAGTCCTACTTTTGGCCGGCTACCGGTGCTTACAAAGGCGCCCCGTTATATAAAGTCGCGGCCCTCGATTGCGGTATTAAGACCAACATCTTGCGTATTTTGGCCCAAAGGGGATGTGATGTGCACGTTTTTCCTGCGAATGCATCCTTCGAGCAGATCATGTCGGTCAAACCCGACGGGCTTTTTTTGTCTAATGGGCCGGGCGATCCGGCCGCGGTGCCGTATGTTATTAAAACTGTGCAACAATTTTTCGGTCAGTTGCCGGTATTCGGAATTTGTTTAGGTCATCAAATTTTAGGTTTGGCTTTGGGCGGCCGCACATACAAATTGAAATTCGGCCATCACGGAGCCAATCATCCCGTTAAGGACATTCTCGACAATCGGGTGAGCATTACGTCTCAAAATCATAATTATTGCGTGGATATGGACAGCCTGGACCCCGCGGAAGTGGAAATGATCGATGTGAATTTAAATGACCGTACCGTCGAGGGATTGCGTCACAGGAAATTTCCGGTTTATTCTATTCAGTATCATCCGGAGGCTGCGCCGGGACCGCGCGACGCGCAATATTTATTCGACCCGTTCATCGAATCGATGAAAGAATTTAAGAAAGAAAAGAAATAAAAAAAGGCGGCGGCGCCTGAAGTTGGTTGGCCCGCAGGTCCCAAAAGGATCCGCAGAAAAAGATCATATGCCAAAACGTACGGATATCAAAAAAATATTACTGCTTGGCTCTGGACCCATTGTCATCGGTCAGGCGTGCGAATTTGATTACTCGGGGACGCAGGCGTGCAAGGCTTTGCGCCAAGAAGGTTTTGAAGTCGTGCTCGCTAATTCCAATCCGGCGACCATTATGACCGATCCGGAATTGTCAAATGCCACCTATATCGAACCTCTCACTCCGGAATTTATCGAATACATTATCCAGATCGAGCGACCCGATGCGATTTTGCCGACTTTGGGTGGTCAGACAGCTTTGAACCTGGCCATGAAATTGTGGGAGAAGGGAGTTTTGCAAAAATATAATGTGAAGATGCTGGGCGCTAATTATGACGTCATAAAAAAAGCGGAAGACCGCCAGGAGTTTAAAAAAATCGTCCTCAATATCGGGCTGGATGTTCCTCGAAGCGCTTTCGCGCAGAACATGGGTGAAGCGCTGGCCGCCGCCGCAGAGATTGGTTATCCCTTAATCGTTCGCCCCTCGTATACCTTAGGCGGCACCGGAGGCGGGATCGCGCATAATGAAGAGGATTTCGTTAAAATTGCGGCCTTGGGAATCGAAAGCAGTATGATTAACCAGATTTTGATTGAAGAATCCATCGAGGGCTGGAAAGAATTTGAGCTGGAGATCATGCGCGATAACAAGGACAATGTTGTGATTGTTTGTTCCATTGAAAATATCGACGCTATGGGCGTTCATACCGGAGATAGTATTACGGTCGCTCCGGCGCAGACATTGACCGATTACGAATATCAGAAAATGCGTGATGCGGCGCTGGCTTTGATTCGCGCCATCGGTGTTGAGACGGGAGGCTCCAATATTCAGTTTGCTATTGATCCCAAAAGCGGACGCATGATCGTGATTGAAATGAATCCGCGCGTGTCCCGCAGTTCCGCCCTGGCCAGCAAGGCCACCGGTTTTCCCATTGCCAAATTCGCGGCGAAGCTCGCCGTGGGTTATTCGCTGGATGAAATTCAAAATGACATCACCCGCGAAACGCCGGCTTCGTTTGAACCCGCATTAGATTATTGCGTGGTCAAAGCTCCCCGTTTTACATTTGAAAAATTTCCGGAAGCCAAAGATATTCTAGGTGTGCAGATGAAATCGGTGGGAGAAACCATGGCCATCGGCCGCACTTTTAAGGAAGCCTTGCAAAAAGCTTTGCGCGGTTTAGAAATCAAACATACCGGATTGGACAATAAACAGGATTTCCGGGATATTCCCGATGAAAAAATTCGTTTGCGCCTCAAGGAACCCAACGCCTCCCGTATTTTCTATGTGAAGTATGCTTTGCAAAAAGGCCTCACTATCGACGATATTTATCAATTGAGTTTTATTGATCCTTGGTTCATTGCCCAGATCCAAGAGATCATTGATTTGGAAAATGAATTGGTTCATACTTTTCAACAGACAAAAACTCTCAGTGTTAAATTGTTGCGCAAAGCCAAGGAATATGGCTTTAGCGACCCGCAATTGGCGCAGATCACCGGAAAGAGTGAAGGGGAAATCCGCATCTGGCGCAAACAAGAGGGAATTGTCGCGACGTTTAAACAGGTTGACACTTGCGCCGCGGAATTTGAAGCGTATACGCCTTATTATTATTCGACCTATGAAAGCGAAGACGAAGCCATCCTTTTCGATGAGAGAATGAACGCCGGTCAAAGTGCGGCCCGGAAAAAGATTTTGATTTTAGGAGGGGGCCCTAATCGCATCGGTCAGGGGATTGAGTTTGATTATTGCTGTTGCCATGCTGCGTTTGCCTTAAAGGACATGGGTTTTGAAACCATCATGGTCAATTCCAATCCGGAGACGGTTTCGACAGATTACGATACATCGGACCGGCTGTATTTTGAACCGCTGACTTTTGAAGATGTGATGAATATCATTGACGTGGAAAATCCCGACGGTGTGATCGTGCAGTATGGCGGGCAAACGCCGCTCAATTTGGCCAAACGTTTGTATGATGCGGGAGTCAAGATCATCGGCACAAGTGTGGATTCAATCGATCTGGCGGAAAACCGCGAACGCTTTTCTGCCTTTATTACCCAGCTTGGTATTAGCCAGCCGGCCAATGGTTCGGCTACGTCGGTCGACGAAGCTGTCAAAGTGGCTCAGCACATCGGTTATCCGATTTTGGCGCGGCCGTCGTATGTTTTGGGCGGGAGGGCCATGCGTATTGTGTACGATCAGGAATCTCTCTTGTCTTTTATTGAAGAAGCCAAGGAGGTTTCCGACGGACATCCTATTCTTATTGATAAATTTGTTGAAGACGCCATCGAAGTGGATGTGGATGCGATTTGCGACGGAGAAGAGACCTACGTGGCGGGGATCATGGAGCATATCGAAAATGCGGGGATCCATTCCGGTGATTCCGCTTGTGTTTTGCCGCCGCATACTTTAAGCGAAAACATTGTTCAAGGGATTAGAAAAAATACCTGCAAGATCGCCCAAGGCCTTAAGGTTGTGGGCCTTTTAAATATTCAATACGCCATCAAAGGCGGCAAAATCATGGTGCTCGAAGTCAATCCGCGGGCCTCTCGGACCGTGCCTTTTGTCAGCAAAGCCACGGGTTTACCGGTTGCCAAGATTGCGGCCCAGATCATGGCCGGCAAAAAGATTAAGGATTTTGATCTGAACGTCCGTTGTGAAGATCTGGCGCATGTTGCCGTCAAGGAATCCGTTTTGCCTTTCAGCCGTTTCTCTGGTGTGGATATTGTCCTCGGACCGGAAATGAAATCCACTGGTGAAGTCATGGGTATCGCCTCTTCGTTTGGCGAGGCTTTTGCCAAGTCGCAGATATCTGCCAATTCCGCACTTCCCCGGCAGGGAAAAATTTTTGTCAGCGTCAAGGATGAGGACAAGCGCAATGTGGCCTTTTTGGCCAAAAAACTGGTGGACATGAAGTTCTCAATTATTGCCACGCGCGGGACGGCCAAGGCTCTTAAGTCCAGCGGAGTTGAATCAGAAATTGTGGACAAACACGACGAGGGGAAAAACAATTTATTGACATTGATACGAAAAAATGAGATAAACTTGATTATCAATACACCGTCAGGCAAAAAAAGTCAGTCGGACATGCGCTCAATACGGGCGGACGCGATTTTACATAATGTTCCTTGTATTACAACTCTGCAAGGCGCTTGGGCGGCGGTGAACGGAATTGAAGCGCTCATAGCTAAACAAATGTCCGTGCGTTCGTTACAAAATTACTATAAAACAAATCATTCTAAAAAAAGCAATCCTTGTGAGGTTCGTTGAAACTGAGACGGATCTTTTAAGTTCGCGCACCGTTTAGAAATGGGCGCGCCAGTGCCGAGGCCTTCCGGCCGACGCGTTGTAAATTAATCGTTTGGATCTTTAAGGAGTCCTTTCATGTGCGGTATTATTGGTATTTCCAATCATAAAGATGCCGCGAAGATCGCTTTTTTGGGTCTGTACGCGTTGCAGCATCGCGGCGAAGAAGCGGCTGGTATCGCGACATATGACGGCAAAGACATTCATCTGGTCAAGAATCCCGGGCTTGTCGCGGATGCCATTCCGGTCAGTTCTTTAGAAGACCTCAAAGGCCCAACGGCCATCGGCCACTGCCGTTATTCCACCACGGGATCCAGCAATTTTAAAAATATTCAACCATTTTTAGTCATCCATCGGAAACTTCCTTTGGCTATCGCCCACAATGGCAATTTGACCAATACGGAGGAGTTATATCGTAAGCTAGAAGAGGGCGGTTCGATCTTTCAAACTTCAATGGATTCGGAAATTATTGTCCATCTTTTAGCGCGTACCCAAAACGGTAACTATAAGCAATGGTTCACCGAAGTTTTGATGCAATTGGAAGGGTCTTTTTCGCTGATTTTTCTCGTCGGAGACACCATTGTCGGCGCGCGCGACATCAAAGGCTTTCGCCCTTTGTGTTTGGGAAAATTGGAAGACAGTTATGTGTTGGCCAGTGAAAGTTCGGCGCTGGATATTATGAAAGCCAAATTTATCCGCGAGATCGAACCCGGTGAAATCGTCATTATCAAAGGCGACAAAATCGAGTCCACCTTTCTTCCCGGCCGGGAAAAAGGAAACAAGGCGTATTGTATTTTTGAGAATGTCTATTTTGCCCGTCCCGACAGCCATATTTTCGATGATAATGTTTACAATGTGAGAAAACGTTTGGGTGAACAGTTGGCCATTGAGCATCCGGTAGAGAATGCGGATTTTGTCATGCCCATCCCCGACTCGGGAATGTACGCGGCTTTAGGGTATTCTAAAAAACTTAATATTCCTTTTGAAATCGGCCTCATTCGCAACCATTATATTGGTCGGACTTTTATTCAGCCGACCCAATTTATCAGGGATTTTCGCGTGCGGGTCAAGCTCAATCCGATCCGTGATATTCTAAAAGGAAAGAAGGTCGTCGTCGTCGAGGACTCTATTGTGCGCGGGACCACTAGCCGCAACCGTATTGAAGTTTTGCGCGACGCGGGTGTCAAGGAAATCCATTTGCGGATCAGTTGCCCGCCCATCATTTCACCGTGTTTTTATGGCATTGATTTTCCAGACCGCAAGGAACTTATCGCGGCCAACAAAACGGTCAAGCAGGTCGCGGATTTTATTCAGGTTGATTCTTTGGAATATTTAAGTCTTGAAGGCATGCTCGGGGTTATGAAAAGCAGTAAAGATTTTTGTTCTTCCTGCTTTACGGGCAAGTATCCGGTAAAAATTCCTGAGAATACCAGCAAGTATCTTCTGGAAGGACAAACCGCAACCAATTCTCACGGCAATAATCCGCACAATGGGTAAATTATGACAAAATTTATTTTCGTTACCGGTGGGGTTGTTTCTAGTTTAGGAAAAGGTTTGGCGGCAGCTTCTATTGCCAAGCTTCTGGAAGCGCGGGGGTTGACGACATCGATGATCAAATGTGATCCTTATCTGAATGTTGATCCGGGCACGATGAATCCGTTTCAGCACGGTGAAGTTTATGTGACTGAAGACGGGGCGGAAGCGGATCTGGATCTTGGGCACTATGAGCGTTTCACCAATTCGGTCATTAACAAAGATAGCAATATTACGACAGGAAAGATTTATTATTCGGTCATTACCAAGGAACGACGCGGCGATTATTTGGGAAAGACGGTCCAGATTATCCCTCATATCACCGATGAGATCAAACGTTGTATTAAAAAAGGCGCCCGTGAAGGGGAAGTGGATGTGGCCTTGATTGAAATTGGAGGCACGGTCGGTGACATTGAAAGCTTGCCGTTTCTGGAAGCCATCCGGCAAATGCGCTGGGAGTTAGGTGAGCATTACGCTATTTTTGTTCACGTGACTTTACTTCCTTATATTAAAGCCGCCGGGGAACAAAAAACCAAGCCGACGCAACATTCGGTCAACAAACTTCGCGAAATCGGCATTCAGCCTGATGTGTTATTATGCCGCACCGAACGCCCGATTCCCCGAGAACAAAAAGAAAAGATCGCTTTGTTTTGCAATGTGGATCGTGAAGCGGTCATTGAGGCCGTCGACGTCAAACATATTTATGAAGTCCCGCTTTGCTTTAAGAAAGAGGGAATAGACGATCTGATTTTAAAGAAACTTAATATCAAGAGGGAAGAAAAAGATCTTCATGAATGGAAGAATTATGTTGTTGAGCGCTTGCGTAATCCTAAGAAGGAAATCAAGATTTCGGTTGTCGGGAAATACATTGCTTTGCCGGACGCTTACAAATCCATTTATGAAGCTCTGGTGCACGGAGGAATCGCCAACGACTGCCGGGTGATTATAAATAAGATCGATTCGGAAACTTTGGAGGCGGGGAATATTGAAAAGCTGCTGGGAGATTCCAAGGGGATCCTGGTTCCCGGCGGTTTCGGCAGTCGCGGGATTATGGGTAAGGTCCGGGCCGTGCAGTTCGCCAGGGAAAAGAAAATTCCTTTTTTTGGGATTTGTCTAGGAATGCAAGTGGCCACGATCGAATTTAGCCGCAATGTTTGCGGCTTTAAAGATGCGGATTCAACCGAATTTGAAAAAGAAACCAAACATCCGGTCATCAGCCTTTTGGAAGAGCAGGAACAGGTGACGAGTATGGGAGCGACGATGCGCTTGGGCGCATACGCTTGCAAATTGGAGAAGGGAACGCACAGCGCCAAAGCGTATAAGAAGGACAACATTTCAGAACGTCACCGTCACCGTTATGAGTTCAACAATAAATTTAAGAAAGTTTTAGAAAAAAACGGTATGATTGTCGCTGGCAAAAATCCGCAGACGGGTTTAGTTGAAATCATAGAGCTCAAAGACCATCCCTGGTTTGTCGCCTGCCAGTTTCATCCGGAGTTTAAATCCAAGCCGGAAAAAGCGCATCCGCTCTTTCGTGAATTTATTGCCGCAGCTTTGGCCAATTAAACTTTAATGTCTGACGAGGCAGTTTGAAATTCAGTTGTAACGTTCTAATAGAATTTTAGTTTAAAATAGCATGTCTCGCGCGGGTGGCCTCGCGACGGAGCGCTCGGCACTCCCTCGGACATTTCGTCCTCGGTCGGCGAATCCCGCAGGAGCGGGACGAGGCAGTTTGAAATTCAGTTGTAACGTTCTAATAGAATTTTAGTTTAAAATAGCATGTCTCGCGCGGGTGGCGAAATGGTAGACGCGCACGTTTGAGGGGCGTGTGGGGTAACCCATGAGGGTTCGAGTCCCTCCCCGCGCATTGATATTCAGGAGATTATGCAAGTGAAAATTTTTTATCGATTTCTCACTTTAGTGATACTGGTCGTATTTGCTTCGTTTTATTTACCGCTGTTTCGAAGTATAAAACAAACCCGTATGGGATATTGTCTTGCTGACTGTTATAAAAAAAGAATAGCGCCCTTAGCTCGCAATATTCATGATCCTGAGAGGAAGGATCTTATCCAGGCCATGAGAATGGAATGTCAAACGACGTGCGAAAGAAATTCATCTAAATAAATGCCAAACTCTATCAAAGTCAATGCCAGCGTTCTGAGTGCTGATTTCTCCAAATTAGGAGAGGCCGTGAAAATGGCACAAGATGCCGGCGCGGACATGATCCACGTCGATGTGATGGATGGGCATTTTGTTCCTAATATCACCATTGGCCCGGTTATCGTAGCCGCTATTCGCCGGGTGACCACTCTTCCTATTGAAACGCATTTGATGATTGAAAATCCCGGTCTTTACGTCGAGGATTTTATCAATGCGGGAACAGATATTGTTTCGTTACAAGTGGAATGTTATGGAAAGCGCACCAAAGACTCTGCAGGCTTTGGACAATACCCTAAAGTCCTGGAATATTTTGACGCTCAAGCCGCGTTAATTGATATGGCTAAAGTCAAAGCCAGAGGAAAGAAAGTTTTTCTTGTTGTTAATCCTTCGACCCCGCTATTTTTTGACGAAGTGCTTAAAGATATTGATGGTGTCCTTATCATGTCGGTCAACCCGGGCTTTGCCAACCAAAAATTTATGCCGGAAGTTTTAGAAAAAATTCGTGCGTTGCGCAGTCATTTTGCGGGGGACATTGAAGTCGACGGCGGTGTCAATGCCCAAACCGCCCCCGATATCGTCAAAGCCGGAGCCAATCTCCTCGTCTCAGCCAGTTATTTCTTCGGCTCTCCGCATCCCCAAGACGTGGTGAAGTTTTTGAAGAGTTTGTAAAGAAATACGGGTCGTGGTATAGTTGACGTATGAAGTTATCCCTCCAAAAAGCTCAAACCGCCATGGAATATCTCATTCTTCTGGGACTGATGACGGTCATTGCATTGACCGCTTTTCGCACCATGCTTCCTGCGGCCCTTAGTGAAGTCAATGGACATTTTACGATTGCCGCAACCAATATCGTCGGCAATCAAGCGCAAACTTCGATGACCGGCCCGTGGCCTTTTTAAAAAGGTATTTTTATTTTGTTTTTCGCTGGTCCCGCACAAAAATACTTTCCTGAAAACTTTTAGCGTATTTTTTGAGTTCCGCGCCTTTTTCGCTGATTTGCGCAACGTGGGTTATGGCGTGGTTGGCATTGGAAACAATGCCAATGGAGACGGATAAAAGTGTCGTTTTGATTTCATTCCCGAGGCGATCTTTGCCCACGATGAATCCCGCTTTACGGTCCTCTTCGTTATAAAATTGCGGCGCAGTTTTATCGAATTCAATAATGATCTGTTTACAAGCTGTTTCAACCAGCTCATCCGTGGTCACAAAAACAAAATCGTCTCCGCCGATGTGGCCGATGAACGACTCCGGCCCGCCGACAGATCGAACGACCTTGACTAAAAGCCGGGCCAACTCCCGAATAACTTCATCGCCTTTTTCAAAGCCGTACTTATCATTATAGATTTTGAATTTGTCCAAGTCGGCATATCCCACGGCAAAAATTTTTCCGTTGGCGATTCGGCCTTGCAATTCTTCCATGATGGATGTGTTGCCGGGCAAATGCGTCAAGGGATTGGCGTCAAGGTTGCGATTGGTGCGGCGCAAAATCATTTTGATGCGTGCTAAAAGCGCGCTGGGCTCAAAAGGTTTGACGATATAATCGTCGGCGCCCGCTTCGATTCCTCCAACCATGTCCTTGGTTTCGCCTTTACCGGTCAACATAATGACGGGAATATGCTCGAGAAGAATGTCTTTCTTCATCGTTTTACAAAATTCTTTGCCTGTCATGACAGGCATCATAAAATCACAAATGACCAGATTGGGATTCTTGGTCTGGACCATTTTGAGACCTTCTTGCCCGTTAGCCGCCTGGATCACTTCGTAAAATTCGGAAAGCGTCAGATCCAGAACATCTAAGATGTCCGGGTCATCGTCAATTGTAAGAATGCGTTCTTTATTCATAGGGTATGAAAGATTTCCATTTATTTACTCAATAAAGCTTACCATGGGATTGTCCGTCCAGCCAAAACTCTTGCGAAATTGATTAAGCCCGTATTTTTTCTTTTACGACGAGCGGCAGTGTGAAAGAGAATGTCGAACCTTGCACAGGTTCACTCTCGACCCAAATCCGGCCGCCGTGGGCCTCGATAATTTTCTTGCAAAGAGCCAAGCCGAGACCGGTGCCCTTGACGTTCTGGTTGATTTCATTTTCAATCCGATAAAATTCATTAAACAGCTGATGGATATCATCTTTGCTGATGCCGATTCCGGTATCCTTGACAGCAAAAGTTATTTTATCCGATTCGACAGCGGCCGAAACGGTGATCTTCCCGCCCGACGGGGTGAATTTGATCGCATTGCTGATCAGATTGATAAAAACGCGTTCGATTTGGCTTAAGTCGGTCGGTACGCTGGGGCAGAAAGTGGGAAGATTTTTAATAAATTGGATATTTTTATCTTTCAACTGGGGCGTCAAAAGGTCTTGCACATTTTCAATGATCGGTGAAATGGTATGTGGCGTCAACTTCATTTCGGTTTTGCCAAATTCAATACGCGAAATATCGAGGAGGTCATTGATCAGCTTTACCAAATTGTCGGAATGTTTATTGATTTTTTCCAGGCGCTCCTTGACCTTATCGGGAATTTCGCCGATGGTCCCGGCGATTAAAAGGGCGGCGTACCCTTTAATAGATGTCAAAGGGGTCCTTAGCTCGTGGGAGACAGCGGAAATAAATTCACTTTTGTTGCGGCTGATCGCCTGCACTTCGGCGAGAGCCAGCGAAAGTTGTTTGGTCCGTTCCTGCACCTTGGCTTCCAAAGCCTGTTGAGCACGATAGGCTTGTTCAAAAAGACGGACATTCTCAACGGCCTGTCCGATTTGATCGGCGAGAATGGAGATCAATTCTGTGTCTCCTTCCGTCACAACAAAAGCGTCTCCCGGATTGCCAGCAAAAATAATCCCCGTCATTTTGTCTTGGGTGAGAATGGGCATCAAGACAAAATTGCGGACATGGGTGATTTCGAAAACCAAGGTTTGCAATTCCGGCGTGCTGGCATAAGAGGAAATCATGTTCCCTTCTTTGAGCCATTCTAAAATCGGGGGATTGCGGCTTATCTGGGCCGTGATTTGGTCGTGATCGGATGTGTTGTATCCGGTGCATACCCGTAGCGTGAGTCTTTGGTTTTCATCAAGGGTATAAATAAGATATTTTTCAAATCCCAATTCCGTCAGCAAAGAAGGATTTAGACGCTGAAAGGTTTCATTTTCATCCAGTGTGGTCGTTATCAGACGAGATGTTTTTTGCAAAGCATCCAGGCCATTTAGACGTTTATCCAGTTCTTCCTGGGCGCGGTTTAACTCAAGGTCGGTTTTAACAATGAGTTTGGCTTGCTCATCGAGCTCAGCGAATGACTCTCCGAGCTTATTTAAGGTCGTTTTAAGAACGCTGATTTCCTGCACGGCATTGTAGAGAAAGTAGCCCAGCGTTCCTCCTGCGGCTAGAAGGACGATAATAATAAACTGATAAAGGAGTTCAAGATTATCCATGGTTAACTTATCGCGGTGATGATAATACTTTCATTCTGTAAAAGGGTTTCTGGTCCGTCGGATGAATTGTAGGTAAAGATTTCGCCGAAAGAATACAGGCCGAAAATGGGAATGTTTGTTCCCAATATCTGACGGACGCGTAAGATCTCGGCGTTAGCTGCGCGTCCTAATATCCGATAGCGGGCCAAGGATTCAAAAATAAAAATCAATTTAGGCGTGCGGCCCTGCATTTGCGATTTGACGTCAAGGGCCGCGAGTTCAGCCGCTTGCAGACAAGATTCCTTATTGCCGATCATAAGATGAATTTGTCTTCCTTGCGCAATAGGATCCTGCAAAACAATGCTGTCGTCGTCAAGAGTATTAATGATGTTACGTATAAGATATTCCCGGCTTAAACCGAGAGGTGTTCCGAGGGGATAACGGCTGTTCAAATGGGTCAAGCTGCTGGCGCGTAAAGTTTCGGCCGGCGTGTCGAAATATTCATGGTAAAGCTGGGCCGCGGGTTTGTAGTCAATTGACCGGATCACGTTGTCTTCGCTTTCATTGATGATGCGGGGTTTGCCGAGCGGCCGCCAGCCGTGACGACAACTGGAACCGACTTGCATGCGCCCGCCAAAAAGAATGCCGCATGCGCCGGAAGCCAAGATGGTATTATTATAATATTGATGAGTCTTTTTAAAATGGAAATCATCGCTGCTTCCGGCCCCAATCACGGGAAAAGTCCCGCTGAAAGTTTTCGTAATTCCGGAAATAAAATAGGAAAGATTTTGCAAAAGCCCGTCGGCAAAGAACATAAAAAGTTTGCGGTGTTCTTGGCCGTAGTCGGAAAGACAGTTCGTGGCTATTTGCTTTCCTGCCGAGGTCAGGTCCTGTAAATGCATATTATCAACCATCCCGGGTTCAAAGCGTATATCATCCGAATACATCAAAAGCACCGCGATCCCGTGGGTTTCAATGCGTTCGCTAAGAAGAATGGCGGCGGTTGACGAACCGATGAGTTTGGGTTTTTTAAGATGGGTATAAAGGCCGGGAAGAAAATCGGATGGATTGTAATGCGCGGTATTTAAAACGATGGCAAGGTCAATATTACTGGAATGCAAATTGAGCTTCGCCTGATCAGCGGCGGCCTGGCTGGCTTTGACAGCGTCGAGGTCTTTACTAAAGCCGATCCCGATATAAGTCGACACAAAGAGCTCCTTGAAAATTCCGGTCGTTAATGAGACTGGTATAAATATAGCATAAGTCCAGGGCGCATAAAAACATTGTCTGATTTATTCCGAGGCTTTGCGGGGAAAGATTTTTATGTTAATATACGGGTCTCTTTTGGCCCCATCGTCTAGCCTGGTCAGGACGTCTGCTTCTCAGGCAGAAAACACGAGTTCAAATCTCGTTGGGGCTACCAAATCGGATTTATTGGCGGGAAGTTGCTGTAACTGTTTGAAGATAGAGGCAGTTGCAGTGGTTCTAAATTTTCCGTTTTCATAATAGATTTTATCCGGAAAAATCAAACTTTGGAACGGGATTATCCGGGCATTGAAAGACCGGTTTTTGAAAGATTTACTGCACCAACGCTGCAGCATTCACAAAGACCGCAATATTCAAAGCCATTTGCCGAAGAAATATCGTCGAGAAGCCAATCGGCGATTTAGAGACGCGCTGGATTTAAAAACATACGAAGATGCCAAAAAGGCGTTGGAGGAATTTAAGGGCTGGCTCTTGCAAATCAATGAATCAAGCGTCAAATCATTGGAAGAAGCCGGCGAGGAATTATTAACGCTACATCGCTTAAATGTCCCGGAGCTTTTGAGAAAGACCTTGCATTCGACTAATGCCATTGAATCCATATTCTCGACGGTAAGACATTGGGAGAAAAATATTAAACGTTACCGCAGTTCAAAAATGTCACAGAGATGGCTGGCGTCAGTTTTACTTTACGCTGAGGAGAGTTTTAGAACGGTGAAGGGTTACAATGAAATTCCCTGGGTCATTCAGAGAATAAAGATTCACCAAAAAACTAATGAATCGAAAACTCAAAATGAAAATCAGGAAATTGTTGAAACGGAATTGGCGGGTGTGTGAGGCATATAAATCTGAGCTGCTCTAAGAAATTTCAACTAAAAATTGGACAGTTCCCAAACGCTACGAAAGAAGGCAAAGATGCACATGTTGACGAGCAACAATGAGGCTATGGGGACAAGATTGCCAGAGCATATCGGGATCATTCCAGATGGAAACAGAAGATGGTCTGAGCAAAAAGGAATGCCCAAAGAAAAAGGATATGAACATGGAGTCGATCCTGGTCTGACTCTTTTTAAATTGTGTCAGCAGGCAGGCATTAAGGAAATTACTTATTACGGGTTTACCACCGACAACACCAAAAGACCGGCGGAGCAAAAAAAAGCTTTTACCGAGGCGTGCATCAAGGCTGTTCAAGTACTCTCCGCAGAAGATGCCAATCTGTTAGTTTTAGGCAATAGTGAGTCGCCTTCGTTCCCAAAAGAATTGATGTCTTTTACACAACGAAGAATCTTCGGGAAAGGTGGAATCAAAGTAAATCTTTTAGTCAATTATGGATGGGAGTGGGACTTAAATTCATTGAAAATGGCCGATCCCGCCAAAAAGAATGTTGCCCATCATATAAAGTCAGCCGAGGTTTCTAGAATTGATTTAATTATCCGTTGGGGAGGGCGAAGACGGTTGAGCGGATTTTTGCCCGTGCAGTCGATTTACGCTGATTTTTATGTGCTCGATGATTATTGGCCGGATTTTAAGCCGGATCACTTCTTCCAAGCCCTCAATTGGTATCAGGAACAAGACATCACGCTTGGTGGCTGATGGGGGAGTAGGAATGAGTTGAAGTATTCTTTTAAGATAAATTTAGCTGCAATGACAGATTTAACTTTTACTTTTATTTATTAGTAATTTCGAAAGCCGCTTCATTTTATTTCGGAAGGTCGATTGTGAAGACGCATCCCTTGCCGGGAATATTACGCACCGTAAGTTTGCCTTTATTTGATTCGATGGCCTGACGGCTAAGTGAAAGACCCAAGCCCATCCCAGTCTTATCAGTTCCTTTCTGGGTGAATGGCGTAAACAATTCTTCTGTTTTTTCATCCGGGAGTCCGCCACATTCGTCTTCCACTTCGATCAGGATGCGTCCCCCCGATATTTTGGCCCTCACCAATACATTGCCGGGTTCCTTTGTAAATTTTATAGCATTGTTCACCAAATTTAATAGCGCGGTGAAAGCAATTTCACGGTCCGTCGTCAATTGGATCGTGGGGTCGACATCGTGTCCAAGGTTGACCTTTTTCGATTCGCCTGTGATCTTCGAGGTGATCTCCACTTCTTTTATGAGATCAATTAAAGAAAATGGAGTCCGTGTCAGTTCGGCTTTACCGTGTACACGAATTTCCTTTTCTACCACTTCCATTAATTTCTTCATGCGTTCAAGGGATAAGCTCAACACTTGGCTGGTAGCACCGGTGTTACCGACCTTCCCTTTCGTGATCATCTCATAGGATAAGGACGCCGCTATGAGTGAGTTTTTCATTTCATGGATGAGAAAGCCCAATCTTTCCACCTCTTTTTTGCCGATCTTCTGGGTTTGCTCACTCTCAAATTCTGTCACCGCTTCCGCAATGGCGCAATCCAAAGAAAAGTTGAGATCTTGGAATTCCCGGGGCATCATTTCGAATGATTTGGATTGAACAAATTCTGTGATGGATTGGCAAATGGACCCGTAGTAATGAACCACTTGCGAGATCGAATAACCAAGTCGTAATGATTCTCGTCCATGTGTGGCAGCGTCACCCGTTTTGACCCTATTGGTAATATGAAAATTCTCACTGACCATAACGGACTCACTGGCGGCGGCTGTACGTTGTAATACCCCGATGAGTTCATCGTAAAAGATAGGTAGTCCTTCGTCTAATAACTTTGATGTTGGTTTCGATTCGCTGTCGGCACGCACCTTTTCTTTACATCTCGAAGTAATTTCTTTCCTGTGTTGCTGTAAGAAATCGTAAAGCATAGCGCATCTCCTTAGTTACTGATATTCTTTTATTTTTATAATTTTAGGGAATACAGAGAAAAGAATCAATTGTACCAAGGTGTAATATGTTGAAAAGATAGCGATAGCAGCCTGCGCTCTTTTAACATGACTTCTACTCGACTTTAGACATTTTTGATGACAAAAATTAGCATCGCTAAACGAATCCCACGAGGGAATCGGATAAAAAGGCCATAAAAGACCTTGGTATTTTTTTGATGTTATTGTTTTTAGCGAACATGGAAAAAAGATTTAA
>JANPFV010000091.1:0-13760 GCA_031423615.1 Candidatus Omnitrophota bacterium | reverse complement strand
GAAATGGGAATTTTGGTTTTTGGCACCTTGCACACAAATTCCGCGGCCAAAACCATTGACCGCATTATCGACGCTTTCGGAACAAATCAAAAGAACCAAATCCGTAATATTCTCGCCAATAATCTCAAGGCCATCATAGCCCAACAACTGCTTCCCAGCATGGATGGGAAGCGCCGTTACGCGGCCTATGAGATCCTGATACGAACGTCCGCGCTAGGAAATATTATCCAAAGCGGCGAAAGTATTCGCCTCAATAATGAAATACAAATGAATAAATCCCAAGGCATGATTTTGATGGACGATTCTTTAGCCGAATTGGTCAAAACGGGAAAAATATCTAAAGAATCCGCCTATCTTAAAGCGATCAATAAAGCCAAGTTTACCTAACGGAAAAGTAGGGTCTGTCCCTACTTCTTAAAGTTCACGGCATAAGCTTTGCCAATCCCGCTTCCGAAATTTGCACCAACAATATAGGAAAGATCAATAGCGCACCCAATTCCACCAAACAGATTTTCAGCAAAACCTACCGAAGAACCTGTTCCGGTTGGCCCGACTAATTTGGTGTTAGTCGATTGAAAAGAATTGCTAACCGTATAAAGCGCTGGCCAGTTGGCGCCTACTTCAATGATGACCGCTCGGTTTTTAGTATTATCGCCAACAATGAAGTCTTGTATACCGTCGCCATTATGGTCCCCCGCAATAGAGACAGGAGGAATAGCGTTAATATTCAATGGCCCAATTCCGCGTATTCTCTTGATGCTTGTATCGGTTTCAAGGTTCATCGTAGCTGGCCAAGTCTGACGGCCGGGAACCATGATCATATCGGACATATTGGGATATTGGGTACCGCTTAATAATATGTCATTAAAAGAATCGCCATTGACATCCCCAATGGCATGGACGAGATTGGAATTGACGGCGATTTGTGTTCTGATGAGTGTTCCATTTGTTCCGGTAAAATAATTATCCGAAAGTGTTGTGACGGCCGGCAGTGGACTTTTTAAATTAAGCATGACATAGGCTTTTACTACTGTTGAATTCGTAATGATTAAATCCTTGATGCCATTGCGATCAACGTCAGTTAAAGCAACACTGGTCTTTGATCCGTTAATAACTCCGGGAAGAGTAATGCGGTATCCTCGGACACCATCAAAGAAGGAATTGTTTATAGTAAGCGTTCCGTTGCTGGGAATAGATTTCCCAGAGATAATAAAGACATCGCTTGATCCAGAGTAAGCGGTATAGATAAGGTCTTTTATCCCGTCGCCGTCAACATCTCCGAAACTCATATTAAAGATGGTGGCTCCTAAGAACTTGACTCCTTTGTTTGTTGAGCCGATAGAGGAGAGTGTTATTGTTGCCGGCGGTGTTTTCGTTCCGCGCAACAAATAAAAATCCTCACCAGAGGAAAAAATAAATTCTGCCAGCCGGTCTCCATCCATATCGCCTGGAGCAAAAATTGTTATTCCCGTCCAGGAGTAGTTATCTCCTATAATTTTGATGTCAGCTTCTGACATTTTCTTGGTTACCGCAAGCCCTTCTGGCTGTCCTTTAAAGATTGCAACCATACCGGCATGTACTGAGATAAGATAATTGCGAGCCGCCACAGCAACTTCAGGAATAAAATCTCCATTAAAATCACCAATTGAAATTGCGGATTCACCGGCATAATCACCATTTTGCTCGCCCACAAAAGTTGTACCATTTGTTGTTGGAAGCTGCACATCCGTACCAGCCATCGCTGGTATTGCCAGGAATGAAGTAAATACGACTGTAAAGATTATTGATTTGATGTTCACGTTTCTTCTCCTTTTTTTGTTGTTAAAAAACCGGAACACCTTACCTTTTTCTTCAATACTCCTCTTTCGCGTAACGTTACACGATCAAGCCATATATTGGTGATCGCTAACCTTTTCCATCCAGTCGGCGCTCTTTCCATCAAGGACTTCCACAATGGCGATATGAGTCAAAACCGTAGTGGGTGTGGCGCCATGCCAATGTTTTTCACCGGGTTCAAACCAAACAACATCGCCGGGGTGAACTTTCTCGATTGGACCTTCCCATCGTTGTACAAGACCTGATCCAGCCGTCACAATAAGAGTTTGCCCCAATGGGTGAGTATGCCATGCTGTCCGAGCACCCGGATCAAAGGTCACATTAACACCGAAAGCACGCGCGGGAGCAGGCGGGTTAAGTAACGGATCTATTCGTACCTTTCCAGTGAAATATTCTACCGAACCTTGGGTTGAAGGTTGCGAACCGCTTCTTTTAATTTCCATATTTTAATTCCTTTCTAATGATCGGCTGTTGCTTCTAACTTGGAGCGAGTTCACAAAACCAATTGGCTGGTGTCACTTTAATAAAACCGTAACCCCTTCCCTGATTCCTTTAGCATACATTCCCCATGTTTTATCTTAAGGGGGTTGATTATTTTTAAAAGTCAACGATATAGTGTAAACCGACTTGATGGGAAATCAACCCTTTCGGCAGACGAGACGCTACACTTTGCAATATAGGACTAGAGCTATAATTAAGTAGCAGTCAGAACGAAAGGGAGAAAAATCATGAAAAACAAATTTTACATTTTGGCCTTGAAAATGACTCGGAACCTTTTCGGATGTGCCGGATTCATCGTGAACGTACATTTGGAAGTTTTCTCCTAGCTGCCTCTTTCAAATCTGCAACAGCTGCGCAATGACTTTTTGAAAACCAGCGATGCCGATATTTTTCTCGGAGCTGACCCATAAAAGATCATTGACATTTAAAGAAAGTTCCTCGGCAACCTGTCTCTTTCTCTCATCAAGTTTTGGGATCTTGATCTTGTCGATTTTACCGACGACAATACTAAACGGCAAATTGTAATGCTGCAGCCAATTGAGCATCAAATGGTCCAATTGTGTCGGACCGGCCACAGCATCGACGATAACAAAAACCATGGCTAGATTCTTCCGGGCGTGAAGATAATCCTCAATGATCTTGCCGAGTTTATCTTTTTCGGTTTTTAAGCCAACCGCGTAACCGTATCCCGGCAAATCAACGATCCAACGCCTGCGCACAACTTCATAAACATTGATCGTTCGCGTCTTCCCGGGGACCTGCGAAGCGCGGGCCATGTTTTTTTTCTGACATAGCGCATTGATCAGTGAACTCTTACCAACATTGGAGCGGCCGACAAAAGACACTTCAACGTCGCTCTCACCAAGAAGGAGTGGGTCGACTTCGGTTTTGTAATGTTTTGTTTCGCGTAAGATTTTATGAAAAGCGCTCATGGACGTTGATATTACACTAATAAAGGACGTATTTTTGAATTAAATACGACGGCAAAGACTTTCCTGAAGTTAATCTGGGTTACCCCGAGTGTCACAGAATTTCCGATGTTGCCTAATCACAGCTATTGTTCTGGCAAGTTACCTTATCGTACGAATCAATATAAGATTGAGCAGAATGTTTTGCTTCAGGTGCACTAATCAATTGAATGGTTTTTATGGCATCACTTTTAAAATGACTACTGAATTGAGCCTCTGCTATATTAACAAGGGCGTCATCGCGAGACGATTCATTCTTTATCTTCCGAGCTAGATCAATGGCCTGGTTATAAACCTTGCGCGATCCTTCTCTATCGGATAACTGAAAACGTTCAAGGGCTATCATGTTAAGACCCTCAATTCTTTTGTGGTCTTCCGGGATTAAAAGTACGGTGGCAATGGCCTTGTCCAGTTCGTCTAATTTTGCCTGCCAAATGGCCACTCCCAGAAGACCGAATTTCCTACATTCATCTGGTAATGTCATACAGATTGTATTGGCTTCTGAAATAAGGATTCGCGCTTGATCCATCTGACCGGCTTTAAAATAAGCCTCAGCAAGTCGAATAGGAAATTCCATCTGCTTTAAAGGATCCACTAGATTTTCTAATTTATCCCAACATTCATTAGCTTTGCTGAGCTGATCCGTCGACAGATAAAGATAACAAGTATCAATTGGTTTTGCTCTTCCGCCTGAACTTATGGCTAAATAATCAAGAGCATCTTTATCTAGCCGTGCTCTCATTTGAGCTTCGATGACGCTGCTCAGATATGATCTATTTATTAAAGCTATGTCCATTGCTTTTTTAAAAAAATACCTAGCCTTTTCTAATCTTCCTTCTGCGGCAAAGCGGCTGCCGGCAGCAGTTAATGCATTTACCCTCTCACCTTGATGAAAGAAAAAAAGCGGTGGTCGTCTGGCATGATTGGATACCCGTTCTTGAGGAAGGGTATTTCGTATAATTAAGTAGCCATCTTGAGCCGTTAAAATATAAATCGTTGCCCAGAAATTAACTCCAATGAGAAAAGCATACAACCCTATTAGATAGACGCCACTAAAGAACTTTGACAATCGGTCCTTAATAAAAAAAACACCAAAACAAAACCCTAATAAAAACAGTGGAACAATGATAACAGCAAAGATGATTGCCCCATAACCGTAAAATTGGCACATATACAAAGAGAATAAGATACTTCCGATACATGCCGCAATCAAGTGCTGCTGCGTCGTCACAACGCCAATTAAGGCAGCATAAATAAAATACTTGAGCATCAACAACAGAAGGCTATCTGTATCTGCAGGAAAAAAATGAAGCAAATATCTATCCATCAATAAGATTAACGAAGACAGACATATCACGTGCACAAGATTTTTCCATGAATATGTTTTTATCAACGCCACATCCCCTCTTTATCATCAAATAGTAAGTGCAGTTATTCAGACCATTTCCGGCGGTGCCGGGTTCGCATCTGAAGGTGGCACTTTGGGAAATGTTCTCTTTGTCCTTATGACGTATTCGGAATTCAGAATTAATACGAATTTTAAATAGAAGTATACGACACAAGAAGAAAAAACACGATTCTTTTATAATAGTATTATGTTTTAAAATGCATCCCTAGAAACCTTTTCACCGTTTATTCCTCCAACTATTAACAAAAAAACCACTACAAGTTTATCACTCACAGCAATGTGTCACTCATTTCCTTTCATCCTTTTTAAACTTCAATCACTTTTAGATGTATGGCCCGGGCTACGGCGATTTGTTCTTTATCACTACTGACAAAAACCACCGGCTTGACATGCAGAGCCGAAGCCAAATGCAAAGCATCTAAGGCCCGCAATGAGTATTCTTCCAAAAGCGTTACTGAGCGGCCGATCACCTCTGGACTCAATTCGCAGACTTCAAAATTTGGGAATTCCTGCAGGATCTCATCTTTTAGTTGAGCGTATTGGACTGCGTCAATACTTTTATCCCGGCGCAATCGATTGACCGCAGAGAAAATCTCTGGCATACAAAGCATACTCACAACAACATTCTTAGACGTCGCAAAGAGATGATTAACAGCGTCGCTACCCTTTTCACGAACATACCGTTTGGCTAAAGCCGAGGTATCAAAGAAATATTTCATTAACGATTTTCTTTCCTTTCAGATAAAACTGCACGGCTCAACGAAACACCTTCAATGACGAGCTGGGGCGGATTTTCTTTGAGGGTCGTTCTAACGCGGGTAGGGGGGACAATCTGCGCGATCAGCTTGCCACGGCGAAGAATGCGGACGGTTTGTCCTTTCTCGACGGCATCGAAATAAACTTTGGCATGCTGACGAAACTGTGTAAATGATATAGTGACCATGAGGCCTCCTTTATGTACATTTAAAGTGTACAGTATCGAACACGACAATGTCAAGGCATTAAAGCATCAAATTAAAATAGGAAGCAAAATTACTTCTGCTGTCCTTTTACACCACCGTACGTACGGTTCCGTATACGGCGGTTCATAAAGATTTTAAGAGCTTATCAGCTTTGTTTGTAAGGCCACTAACCCAAGTTTGTTGAAGTGCGATATCGGGTACGCTTGATTCATATGCGATGCCCCTGCATTCCACCATGCCCCTCTTCGATTGCCAGCTGACATCCATGCCCGGTCTTTATCAAACCCACATTGCAGCAGCCGCTTTGCCCGTGTCTTTGTCCTCTTCATCTGACGCCATATAATACAACGCAATTTCCGCCGTATCCAAAAGTCCAGCTCTTCAGGAATCTTCTTAACTCGCGTGAGGCCAAAATAATTACCCCAGCCTCTTATTACCGGGTTAAGTTCTTCCGTTATTAGCCGTCCTATATTGCGTCCTCGTCCACGTAGGAATATTACTCTTAGTTTATCCTTTAACTTAGCAATGGATTGTATCGACGCTCTTAGCCTCGGTTCTTTCTCATTGGTTATCGTATATCCTAAGAATTTTCTCTTCCACGGACGATCAACAGCACTTTTGGTTTCGTTGACTTTTAACTTCAGTCTATTCTTTAGGAATAATGTCACGGATTCTTTTACTCGTTCTCCAGCCCTTTGCGTATGCACATAAATATTACAGTCATCCGCATACCGGCAGAACTTGTGTTCTCTGCTCTCCAACTCACGATCCAAGTCATCAAGCAGAATATTTGACAATAGCGGGGACAATGGCCCGCCTTGCGGCGTTCCTTCTGCACTCGCTTTTGTCAGTCCGTCTTCCATTATTCCTGCTTGTAGATAACGTCTAATCAGTAAAAGCATTCTTTTGTCTTTTACTTTTCGGGCTACCCGCGCCATTAAGATGTCGTGATTAACCCGGTCAAAGAACTTTTCTAAATCTATGTCCACCACCCAGCGCCATCCTTCGCTCACATACTTAGCAGCTGCTTCTACCGCTTGTTGTGCGCTTCGCTTTGGCCGGTAGCCATAACTCGATTCTGAAAAGTCCTTTTCGAACATTGGATTTAGGACTTGATGTATCGCTTGCTGGATTAGTCGGTCAACCACCGTCGGTATTCCTAACGATCGTTTGCCTCCGTCAGACTTTGGTATCATCACCCGCCGCACTGTCTTTGGCTTATACCGCCCTTCCAACAGTTCAACCTTGATCCTTGGCCATCCTGTTTGCAAGTAGACCTTCAATTCACCGACGGTCATATCATCTATGCCCGCCGCTCCCTTGTTAGACTCCACTCGCTTCATGGCCGTGCTCATGTTCTCCTTGGTTAGCACCTGTTCCATTAACTGATGTTCTCTCGGGTTTAAGTTATTCTGGCTTGCCGTGGATTTAGACGCACCTATTGCCGCAGGTAATCGGGGATTCCGTCCCTTACCTCCTGCTCCGGTCGAAGTATTTTCATCTTCTTTTGTCGGCATCTTTTGCTCCATCGAAAACCAGGGCTTTATCCCTTGCTTTATGTTCAGGCCTTCGTCCCAGTCAAAAAAAACAGGGCTTACTATGCCCTCGGCTGACTTCTGCACTGCGGTCAGATGTCTCACGACATCCTCAGTCCGTTCCATCCTCCTCGGGTAGGAACTGTGTAGACACAGGGCAGACCTCCCCGGGTAATGCGCACTTACCTTCCCGCTTATGCCCGCCACATCTACGAACATGCTTTCCGGATAGATTTGGACTTTAGAGATAAATGACTCCTCATCCAGCATATTCGCCTCTATGTGATTCCTGTTCGTCGAGCCAGCGTTTTGCCTGCGGCTTCCTTCAGATTCCGCCTCACGACGGACACCCTTGCCGACCAGCTAACAGTTCCTTCTATCAGGCCTGTAAAGGACTTTCACCTTCAAGTAAGTGCGCCCTGCCGGGCGCACATAAAAAAACCTCATCTTTTGTTCGATGAGGTTTTTTATTGGAAAATGTAAAATAATTAACTGTATATTTCCTTAGCCCCGCGCTTAAACTCTTGGGCCTTTTCTATTAAGCCCTTTTCCTTTTCTGCTTCTTTTTGCGCATAATCCCGTACGTCTTGGGTGATTTTCATCGAGCAGAATTGCGGTCCACACATGGAACAAAAATGCGCCAGTTTGGCCCCTTCGGCCGGCAACGTCTGGTCATGAAAATTTTCAGCGGTTTCCGGATCAAGGGAAAGGTTAAACTGGTCTTTCCAACGGAATTCAAAACGGGCTTTTGACAAAGCTACATCCCATTCATGGGCGTGGGCATGGCCTTTGGCCAAGTCCGCCGCGTGGGCCGCGATTTTGTAAGCAATGATCCCATCTTTTACATCTTTTTTATTCGGCAATCCTAAATGTTCTTTGGGCGTGACATAGCAGAGCAAGGCTGTTCCCAGCCAACCGATCATGGCGGCACCGATCGCGGAAGTTATATGGTCGTAGCCTGGTGCCACGTCGGTGGTAAGCGGTCCCAATGTGTAAAACGGGGCTTCTTTACAAAGGTCAAGCTGCTTGTCCATGTTTTCCTTGATCAAATGCATAGGCACATGGCCCGGCCCTTCGATCATAACTTGTACATCGTGCTTCCAGGCGCGCTGGGTCAATTCCCCCAAAGTTTCCAATTCTGCGAATTGTGCGGCATCATTGGCATCGGCAATCGATCCGGGGCGCAGCCCATCGCCCAGTGAAAAGGAAACGTCATAAGCCTTCATAATTTCGCAGATTTCTTCATAGTGCGTATAGAGAAAATTTTCTTTGTGGTGGGTGAGGCACCATTTCGCAAGAATCGAACCGCCCCGAGACACAATTCCCGTCAAGCGTTTAGCGGTGAGAGGAATATAGCGTAATAAAACACCCGCATGGACGGTAAAATAATCAACGCCCTGCTCGGCCTGCTCAATTAAAGTGTCGCGGTAAATTTCCCATGTCAGATCCTCGGCTTTGCCGTTGACTTTTTCCAAGGCCTGATAAATCGGCACGGTCCCAATAGGGACGGGGGAATTACGGATAATCCATTCACGGGTTTCATGAATGTTTTTTCCCGTCGATAAATCCATGACGGTGTCGCCTCCCCAGCGTGTGGACCAGGTCATTTTTTCCACTTCTTCCGCAATGCTTGAGGAAACAGCTGAATTACCGATGTTGGCATTGATCTTGACTAAGAAATTTCGGCCGATGATCATCGGCTCAACTTCGGGATGATTGATATTAACGGGAATGATGGCGCGGCCGCGGGCCACTTCACTGCGCACAAATTCGGGTTCGACCCGTTCCCGGATGGCCACGAATTCCATTTCCGCTGTGATGATTCCTCGACGGGCATAATGCATTTGGCTGACATTTTGGCCGGTCTTTGCACGCAAAGGTTTGACGCACAAGGGATACCGGATTGCGGATAACGACGGATCGCTTTCAATCATCCGACGGTAATCTGATGTGGCAGCGGGCAACTCTTCGATATCACCGCGGCTGAGTATCCATTCCCGGCGCAGTTGATGTAAACCTTTGGCAATATCGATTCGGGAATGGGGGTCGGTATACGGTCCGGACGTATCATAAACGACAAAGGGCGCATTAGGAATGATACCATTTTGAGATGTTGTCGTGTCCGATAAAGAAATTTCGCGGAACGGGACTTTGATATTTTTATGTAAAGAACCGGATTTGTAGATTTTTTTTGAACCCGGCAAGGGATTGTAGCTCAGATCCAAGGAAGTTGGATCGGTTTGCGAACGAGTGATCATGGGTTTTCCTTAGGAAAATGAGGTGCCGCAGCCGCAGCTGGATTTGGCATTGGGGTTTTTATATTTAAATCCGCTGTCTTTTAAAGTATCAACATAATCGACTTCGAGGCCTTTTAAAAAGTCGACACTTTCATTGTTGACAAAAATTTTAATTCCGTTTTGTTCGACAATAATGTCATTGTCATAGGGTGCCTTTTGCAAACGCATTTCATACGATAAACCCGCACACCCTCCTGTCACCACACCCACGCGTAATCCATAATCCGGCTTATCTTCCTTCTTCATCATGGAATGCACTTTTTCTACGGCCGCGGCAGTCAAAATCACCACGGGTTTTTGCGGAACAGCGGTTGTTTTTATATCGGGTGAAGAATCCATAGTAATATAAAGTAACACAAATCAAAGAATTTCTCAAGGACTAGGATTTTGTCGGCGAGGTCAAGGGATAGAATAAGGCAATGCTGGATGTAAAGCCGTGAGCAAAATTCTTTCCTCCGACGGGCCCGATTTCACCGGCGCAAAAGAAACCGGCCACGGGAAGCTGGCCGACATGATCCTTGATGATATTAAGATCATGATCCGGAATGTTAAAAAGATTTTTTCCTCTTCCGTTACAGGAAAAGACCAAGGCCCCTTGCGGAAGGTCTTGAGGATGACGCTTGACCTGGGTCGTCATAAGGTCCGTCAATTCATGGGTAGCGGAAATAGCGTCCCGCACATGGAACTGGATGGTTTGTCCGGTTTTAACATAATCTGCAATCGCTCCCGCCCCGCTCTGTTGGTCTAAGCCGATGACCATACGGATGAGAAAATCGCCGGTCTTTAATTGATGCTTATATTCATCCATGGCGATTCCAACGAAGATGGCCTCTTGCGCCAATAGGCGGTCGCGATCCGTGGCCTTTTTACTTAAAACTTCTTCAAGGACTTTATAAAAAGGCCGGCCGCCCAGTTCATAGATAATGTTCCCTTCGGCGCGGGTTACGATAAAGCTCTCGCCGATAGGACGGCAACCCTGGGAGACAACGGTCTCGACCCGGATATCTCCCTGTAAACTGAGGCCAATACAACCCTCTTCATAAAAATTACCATTTAAAATCAAAGTGTTTTCACCGGCTTGAGCGCCGCCGCTGGCCAATCCCCCGATCACCGGACAAAGGTCATACGTTTTATTAAAGGAGGACAGCAGTTGATTGATATCAATGGAAAAAGGATCGGTGAGGATCAGAAATTTGGGTTTTTCGTTGGGATAAACATCAAAATATTCATACCATTCTTCATCCGTGGCCATGGCGGAAATTTCGCCCTGGGTCAAGTAGAAGGGCCGGACGGTCACATGATCAAACTTCATCAGGATTAAGGAGATGGCCGGCTGGTTTTCAATTTCTGACGTGTCGGTAATTACTCCCGCGGAAGAACAACCTAAAAAATGAAGGCACTGAATTTTCTTGTGAAATTCTGTTGTGATCTGGATGGCAGATTCCCGGCTAAAATAGGAAATGAAAATAAATCCGGCGTCCCATGTTTCCAGAGGAAGGTCATTCGTCAGATCAGCAAGAATGGAGATCAGGTCCAGGTTGGTTGATTTACGGGAGACGATTTTCATTAGGTTATATTATAAATGTCGGCGCTTGAGAAACAAAGTTTTTAAAAAAAATTATGATCATGAGAATTTTTCATCGGATTTGACCATGAGAATGGGGATTGTCGTGCGGTGACGGATGTTTTCGGCGACACTGCCGAAAATGATGTCCTTGAGAAAACGGTGGCCGTGGGTCGCCATGGCAATCAGATCACAGTTTTCCTGTTCCGCGATTTTTAAAATTTCGTCGGAAGGTTCGCCATTTTGTAAAAAGCCGGTGACCGTAAAATTTTCCTTAAGCATTTCCTGTTTGCGCGTTTCCAAATAGTTGCGATCCTTGTTGATTTCTTCACTGTCCGCGAGGTTTAATTGCTTTTGCATCCGGGCTGCGTATCCATCGGCGACGTGAACAAGAATCACTTGGGCGCGGGAGTCGCGCGCCAGCGGCTTGATATGATTTAAAATAACATTATCATAACGTGAGTTTTCCAGTGGAATGAGAATTTTCTTATACATGAATAATCTCCCTAAGATTTGATCCAGCCAACAGCGGTTTGAAAAAGCAGATAGAGATTGAGCACGACAATAATCGCTGTCACGACCCACGCGAGGCCAGTGAGCAGTGGTGGATTAACAAAACGGCCCATTTTGACTTTATCGCTGGTAAATAAGACTAACGGTATGACCGCAAAACTCAACTGTAAAGATAATATAACCTGACTGAGAATGAGCAAATCTCCTACTCCCTTTTCTCCATACCATAAAGTAACAAAAATAGCCGGAACAATGGCAATCATCCGTGTTAAAAGACGGCGGATCCAGGGCCGCAAGCGGATGTCAAGAAATCCTTCCATGACGATCTGGCCTGCCAGCGTTCCGGTCAGAGTTGAATTTTGACCCGACGCTAAAAGGGCAATAGCAAAAGCCATACTGGCTAAAGGAACACCTAAAACCGGGCTCAAAAGTTTGTACGCATCCTGAATATCGGCAACATCCTGATGGTTCGTTCCATGAAAAGCCGCCGCGCTTACAATCAATATAGCGGCATTGATAAAGAAGGCAAACAAAAGGGCGCCGGTTGAATCAATCGTGGCGTACTTAATGGCCATTTTTTTTCCGGTATCATTTCGTTCAAAAGCCCGCGTTTGCACAATACTGGAGTGTAAATATAAATTATGCGGCATGACCGTTGCACCTAGAATTCCGATGGCGATATAAAGCATTTCTGGATTGAAAATGATTTCGCTGCGCGGGATCAAACCGTTTAAGACCGGGCCGATGGCCGGATGCGAAGCCATGATTTCATAAGCAAAGCAGCCACCAATCATAAAAATCAAACCGCCGACGATGGCTTCCAAAACACGAAAGCCTTTGTTTTGCAAAAGCAGAACAACCATCACATCCGCCGCGGTCAAAATAACGCCATAGAGAATCGGAATACCAAACAACAAATGCAGGGCAATTGCGGAACCAATCACTTCCGCAAGGTCGCAGGCCGCAATGGCGAGTTCGCAAAGAACCCATAAAAAATAAACCATGGGCTTGGAATAATTATCGCGGCAGGCCTGGGCCAGGTCCCGGCTGGTGACAATCCCCAGCTTGAGCGAAAGATGCTGCAATAAAATCGCCATTAAATTGGAAATCAAAATGACCGATAACAGGGTGTATCCGAATTTTGCCCCGCCGGCTAAGTCGGTCGCCCAGTTGCCGGGGTCCATATAACCCACGGCCACCATAAGTCCCGGACCGGAGAAAGCTAAAACTTTTCTCCACCACACGGCATTGGGCGCCACGGCAATAGAGGAATGTACTTCCCGCAATGAGGGATGGCCTAATGGCCGCCGCCAACCGGGATGATTATTTTGGGCTTTAAGATCAGGCGACATAAGTTATCCTTGAGGTTCGATTAAAAATTTTCTTCCATGAAAAATAAAAACTTAGCTGTTAAGCCACTTGATGGAACACCCCATGGTGGGACGTTGAACGGTATCCAGCGGCTGACCGGTTGCCATATTATTCATTGCTTCTTTCAACTCTTCGCGAGTGACCTTGCCTTCGTCCTGCCAATTGTCATCAATGCGGCCGTGGTAAGCCAAAGTCCGGTCCTTATTAAAAAGATAAATGTCGGGTGTGCATTGGGCCTTAAAACTCCGGGCGGTTTCTTGCTTTTTATCGACGAGATAAGGAAACTCAATGCCGAGCTCTTTGATCTTCTGGATCATTTTATCAGGAGCATCATCCGGATACGCCGGATTGATATTGGGGTTGATGGCGACGGTATTGATCTTCATCCCTTGAGCGTACTGGGCCAAACGGATCAGTCGCGGCCAAACAGCGATGGCATAGGGGCAGTGGTTGCATGTGAAGATGACCAGCAATCCTCGCTCGCCGAAAAGATCAAAACCCCGATAAGATTTTCCGTTGGGGTCCTTTAAATTAAAATCCGGCATGACGATGCCCAGTTTGACAAGAATCGATTCCAGAAGGACCATAATGCGCTCCTTTAAATGTGTTGAATAAATTGAGACTGATTTTATAATGAAAACATGAAAAATCAAAGGAGAAAAATGTATGAATCTTTCATGACCTTACGGTCACAAGGGAGAATGTAAATATTGGCGAATCGAAGTGCAATTTTAGTTCTTTGACAAGGACTTTCCGAAGGTGTTATTTTGGTGTGTAGCAATGCAGTTAAAAAAACACCAAAGGG
>JANPFV010000090.1:0-5557 GCA_031423615.1 Candidatus Omnitrophota bacterium | reverse complement strand
CCCTTTGGTGTTTTTTTAACTGCATTGCTACACACCAAAATAACACCTTCGGAAAGTCCTTGTCAAAGAACTAAAATTGCACTTCGATTCGCCAATATTTACATTCTCCCTTGTGACCGTAAGGTCATGAAAGATTCATACGGAGAAAGGTTGACCCACTGATCATCGTCGGGAACGGTCAAAGCGGTGAGGAAGTATTTGATCAAAACGCTGGTTTCGTCCAGCAGTTTTTGGCCTTCCAACTTGGAGTTGCCCGTATCGAGAATAAAATCAAAACGAAAAGGATTATCAGGAAAAACTTTCAAACCCTTAATAGCCATCGGAAAATAACCGGGGCTGACTCCTACCATCGCTCCGGGCAGAGGAAGATTGACGCCGGGAATGCCTTGCGCCTGGGCTAAAGACGGGGTCCATATCTGCCCGACAAGAAAAGTCAGAAGGACCAAGCCGCTTACGGCCTTGCGAAAAGTTTTAATTTTGATATTCATAAAATATACACAACAAACCTGAAAAAGTTTTCCAATAACCCATGGACATATTATGGGCCTTAAATATAAAAAAGAAATATTGAGAACGTAGAGAGTGAAGTTTTGACGGGTGATGTACAGCCAAGAAGCTGTCGATTTATATGCTTAAGAATACCATTTCTTGACGAAAAAGCAAAAATAATTTTATCGTAACGTGCGGACAATATAGAATTTATTTTCACCGGCTTTCAGGGAAAGCGAGCCAAAATCCTTACTGCCGACGGTCAAATTATACATTCCCGGGACAACGATAATCTGCCCGATACGGATCTGGGCGGGCAAGGTCTGCCAACTGCGCAAATCCGCCCGCTCGGAAATAAAATTATACAAACTTCCGATAATCGGGATCAGTCCTCCCGTGCCTTGACCATGGTCCTTTTCCAGGGTGGATTGAAGTCCGCGCTCGAGCGCATATTTTCCCGCCATACGCGCGATGGCTTTGGCGATCACCCGGACTTTCCGGTCGGCGAGATTTTTGACGGCAATGGCGTCGATGTCCTCGCCTGCTTCGCTCATCATTGAAAAACGGACCCCGTTGGCGGCCGTAAGACCGATTTCCGTCGAGCGAAAATTTTCCGAACGCCCCTGATAGGCGGGAAAAGCGATTTGCGAAATGTACCCGCCGGGCAGAGGGATCGGGACCTGAACCGGAACTTTAACGGGTGAAAGCCCCTGATATTCAATGACAAAAACCCGCGCTTTCATCTGTTTATCGTCCCAAGGAACATAGCTCACCCCGGCAAATGCCTTGCGGTATTCCGCCATATTGCTGTCGCCGAATTTTTCCCCGGCGGCTAAAAGATTTTCCTTGAGAATGGCCGGGGCATCGAGGCCGTAATGAGTTTTATAATCTTTTTGGTAAGTTCGCCAGCTCTGCCGGTAAGAAATCACCGCGTCATTTAATTTACCTCCCGCTTCATACAATATCCCCATCAAAAGCCGGGCAAACGCATCGTCGCGATAAACATTTTTCTGATCCGCATTGTACTGGTGATTGATGGCGTTTAAAATCGAATCCACATCATTGGCTTCGACGAGGGCGTCTTCGATATTGTCCATGGCCGCATAATTGAGAGCTTCAAAAATATTGACCATGACCCGCTCAAAATCTTCACCGCGGTAAGGCAAGGTATAATCGTTCCACAACCAACTGCCAGTTTCCTTGGAAACCGATTTGGTGTAGAGTTCTTCGTAGCGCAATTTGGCTTGTTCAAAAACCTGCGAACTTTCTTCATAGCGGCCGGACAGGTGTAAGACCATTCCCTTATCCAGCAAATAAAGGAGCTCATTATTTTTGCCGTATTTGGCGGGATCTAAAACGGCGAGGGCTTCATCGTAGCGGCCGATGACGGCTAAACCATTGACCTGCGGCTGGACATTGACGACTCCCGCACAGGAGCTCAATGTCACAACCGCAAGCACAAAGAAGAAAAGTCTTAAACAGGATTTCACGGAAATGATTATAAAGAATATTTGTTCTTCTCGACGACTTTTTTGATATCGTGCTGTCCTATCCAGACCTTTTCGTTGGTCTCCAGATCAACAAGCTCGAGATTGACCTGATACATAATGACGTAACGGCCTTTGGTTTCATCCTTGATGGAATTGACACTGCCAATCAGCATATAATCGGCACCAGTTTCCCGGCCTTTGCGCCTCATGGTTTCCGGTGCGGTGTCACCTTGTTGCTGGTCATCGCGTTCGCCACGGACTTGGATGCGCTCTCCTTTATTGGCCACAAATTTGACTTTGCCCGAATTGATCAGACTGCGTTCCAGGTCCTTGGTAAAAACTTCGGTATTAATGTGTTCATTGCTCTGGTTTTTTAAATCTCCAACAATCACAACCGGAGGACGGTTCATTTTGCCTACAAACATCGGTTGCCAGGCCTGATTAGTGCAATCCTTGATCATCGCATTAGCGACCATTTGGCTATCGGTATCGTTCCAGCGGCCGCTGAAATCGACTTTTTTGGCAACATCGACGCGCTGAACATGCGAAGAAGCGCATCCGGCTAAAAAGGCCATCCCGGTCAGGATTATTCCAAAAACGAATGTATTGTTCCTCATAACCACTCCTTTGTTGAAAAGTAGGGACAGACCCTACTTAATTAAAAAATAGGCTCGGTTCCTACTTTAATTGGGGGAATTTTCCCTCTAAGGCCTGTTCTATTACTTCTTTTACATCGTCCCGAAAATCTTGTTTTAATATCCACTCGAGATACGGCCGGTCGGTTTTGGCAATTTCCTGCAAGCTGGATTTACGCGCATATTTGCCGAACATCATATACAGCTCACCGTTCCACCAACGCAATTTACGATCACTGTCAAAAAACTCCAGACGTTTGCGGTAGTCAAATTCCTTGAGCGCCTCGATCGTTTCATTGCCTTTACCATATTTTTCGACTTGCGAAATAAGGACGTCTAATGTCGCCTGGGTATCGGCCAGAGCGGAATGGGCGTCGACAAGCTCCTTGCCGCAATAAAAATTATACGCCGCAGTCAGGTCGCGCCGCTCGTGCAAATGATAAACTTTCTGTGCGTCATAAATCGTCAGCTTGTTCCATTCAAATTTGATACCGCATTCACAAAACTCGCGTTCCAAAAGCGGCAAATCAAAACGTTCAACGCTGAATCCTCCCAAATCGGCACCGTCCATAAAGCGATACACGTCATTGGCGATGTCACGAAATTTGGGTGCGTCCTTGACTTGTTCGTCCTTAATTCCTGTCACCTCCGAAACTTCCGGTGGAATAGGCATCCCGGGATTAACATAGGTCGAGTACGTCTGTCGTGTTCCGTCAGGGAAAACGCGGATCATAGCGATCTCAATAATCTTATCTTTTTCAATCCAGACCCCGGTTGTTTCCAAATCAAGGACCACAAGGGGCTTGCTTAACTTCATCACATACTCCGAATCGTTTTTTTCTGAACGTGAGGAATCAAAATCCAGGCTCAATTGTTTTTCCATATTAGCACATTATCCTATAATTCGTTCCGACAAAAAAGTAGGGACAGACCCTACTTTTGAAAGGGTTTTCTTCCTCGGGCGGTGGGATTAACGCAAACTGTATTATCCTTTGGTAAAGAGCGGACGGTACATTTTCCAATAACCAGCAATCGCAATAACGTGTAAAAACGTCATAATCGACGGAAGAATCAATTCCGTAGGTCCGGGAGTCAAAAAGGCATGAAATAGAAAAATGTTTAGCGTGACGGGAGCCAGAAGCACTAAGCCCAAGGGCGCGGCAAAACCCGTCAACAGCAAAAGTCCTCCGGATATTTCGGTAATTTTAAGCAATGGGAAGAAGTAACCCGTGCCCATCATTCCTTTCATAAATCCCGTCGCAGCCTCAGGCATGGGTGGGGGAGTCATTTTAGACATAAAGAACATTCCCATTATACCAAAACCAAAATAACATAAACCAAGCAACACTCTGGCCACAATTGAAACTTTGATTTTCATCGGCGGTCCTTTTGAAAAGTAGGGTCTGTCCCTACTTATTTAGTTATTAAATGCTTTATTTCCTCGGTGGCGGCGGAAAATTTCTTGGTCTGCCCGCAAGATGTGACCGTGAAATAATCCTTTTCCTTCTTGGCATAAACCAGGTATTTCTCCTTCAATTCAAAAATAAAACCACACATTCCCGTCGCCACAATCTCAATTTCTTCGTCGCCCGCTCCTTTGAGATTATAAAGGACTTGCAATCTTGTTTTTTCCCAGACTTTTGTTTCCAGTACTTCTCCCACAAAAACGGCGTTTGATTCTTTAAATTCAACATCCGGGCTGGGTGCAAGTGCACAATCGCAAGCCATAGCCAAATTCGCAAACCCCAAAACAAATAAACTCAACCCCATGACCTTTTTCATGCCCTCTCCTTTAATTAATCGTCTAAGGAATAAAGAACTTTTTCTTCGTCGGAGTAAATGCTTTCATCCACCACAAAAACATGACCTTGCGCATAAAAAACCCCTTTTAATAAATACGACGGCGGGTCGGACCTTTGCGGATAAAGCGAAAACATCCCATTTTCTTGCCGGTCGTTTCCTGATCGGACGTAGCTAAAGTTTTCATTTTCAATTTTCACCGATTCAGTCGGTAGTTTGATATGGGCAACACCATCGCCATTGCGAAAACCGAATAATGTTTTCTCTCCAGTTTTGGGAATATTCTCTTCGACAATTCGCACTCCTTCATAAACCGGCTGATCGGAAACGGTAAACGACAAAGCGATTTTTAATTTCGGCAGTTCGTTGGTATTTGGGACTTGCAATTTGAGAACCACCGCCGCCTTGTTGGGCTGAGGCAAGACCTGCCTTTTGATGATGACGGGGGCAATGACCTTATTCTCCATACTGTAGGCCCCGTGTGGCTCATCAAAACTGACTTTCAGAACAATGTCAGGAAACAAATAATACTGCTCTTCTTGCCCTCCATTCAGATAAACATAATCTTTGACCTCTTCCCGCACTTGGGTGCGGCTCATACCTACCTTAATGAGAGTCGCCGTGGCCTGGGCTTGCTTTAAACTCTCGTCGTAAGATTTGGCACAAAATTCAGACTTGCGGGAATACCAGTGATCTGCCTTAGACCAATCTCCGGTGTCCTGGCAAAGATAACCATAATGTCCCACAATAGAATCTCCCGGCAAGGGACAAGGCATCTTGTCTAAAAAAACAACCGGCATGGATTTTTTTCCTAGATTAATCGAACCAAAACAAAAGTCTTTTCCATAATTTTCAAGCGACATATCGGGCAAAGACTTTTCAAAAACCGCCTTTGTACAAAAGTAGGCTTCCTTCTGAGCGCATTTGGCATCAGCCACCTGAACGCTCAAGAGAATAAACAAAAAACTGAGAAAATAAAATCTGGGCAAGAATGAAATCATCTCTAATATTTTATCTGCACGCGGTAGCGGACCTTGGCTTCGCCGTCTTTGGGGACTTTCACATCAAAACGCGCGGTAAAGGCGTCGACCTTGGTAAAATCATTGTTCTGGCTGATCACCTTCCAATTACCGGGGATGTTTT
>JANPFV010000089.1:0-35404 GCA_031423615.1 Candidatus Omnitrophota bacterium | reverse complement strand
CCGATGGCCATCGTCTTTATGCCAAACACATCAGCCACCACTTGTTTTAATTGTTCTTCGCTAACTTGCATGGTTCACCCCTTTATTATTGACGTTCACCTTGAACCATTGGGGTTCAGAAGGATTGGCTGTATCACATGGCCATTTCCATTGGCCATCCCCCACCGGCTGAAATCCATGACCGCTATAAAAATTTGCAACTTGTCCGTTCTTTGCACTGGGAATATATTCTCCCACGACGTTGTGCATTCCCCGCTCGCGGCAAACAGTCAGAATTCTTGAAAGAAAAACGTCCTCAACGCCTCGCCCCAAAACCCGGCAACTTAATAAAAAAGTATCAATGAACGCTTCTTGACCCTGATATTCAAGAATGACCACCCCCACCAATCCCAAATCGGAAACATGATCAGATAGCTTAAGATACAAAACATCCCTTTGAATGTCACTGAGGAAAGACTTGATCTGCGCTTCAGTATACCGACGGGAGGTAAGATTAAACTGATTTGTTTTCTGCGTCAATTGCGCAATCCTGGGGGCTGACGCATCATCGGCGAAACCAATCTCGGCGACCATGTTCAATTTCATTAAATAGCCTTCCAACGATCCCGCAGTAGCATGGAGGGCTTTACGCTGGGACTCATCCTGATACATTTGGCTGCGCCTTTTGTCCTCAGCTGACAAAACGAGAGTGTCAAAATAACCTTCATCTTGTAATTTAGCGCGGAATGCCGCCGGATCTCCGGACAAACACAAGACCGCAACCTGCGGCAATCTGTCCCGGACGAGGTCGCACTCAAAAACACTATCATCGACAAACACCATAGCCTCCAAGCCAATATTCAGCTCTTCCGCCAAATGGACCACATTGGAAGCTTTATCCTCCCAATTTATTCGTCGAGCCACAAAGTGATCTTCTCTTAAAATCATATCCGGATGATTCTTTAATACTTCCAAGACATCCCTTTCATTATTTTTGCTGCACAAAGCCAGAATAACGCCGCGGTCGCGCAGGTTAAGAATTTCTTTCTGAAAGGCCGTATGGATACTTTTTACCCCTTCTTCTCCGACGATGCCTGTCCAGAGAACATTATCACAATCCAAGACAAGACATTTACGCGCCTTGCCGCGCAAAGCCCGAATGAACTTCCCATATTCTCGACCCAAAGGGATAAGCGCATGACGTCCAATTGGAGCCCGCCCCAACTGCCAATAACGCTCATCAACCGCGCCCTCACTTCCGAGGCGGGCCATTAAACTCATCAAATCAAGAATGAAGATATCGGAAAATTTCTGCAGACGCTCCTGCATCTGCATGTTCAATTTTAAAAGTATTTGGGTTTGATAGCATCCTTGCGCATCGAGAATCCCCATAGCCGCAAATGCGGAAAGAACAAAGTTATTGATCACAATCGGCGCCATGGTTTGTTGACGCAAGGCCCAGATATTCTGCTCCATAAGATCCAGGACCCGTTTAACCTCATCTTGTACCTGATCCGAAGACAAAGAAGGAAATCTCAAAATCAAATCCGGAGTCAACCCCTCTAACCATTGCATCATAAAAATGATTTCAGGATCAAAGGCGTATAAATCACTGGTGGGTTCAAGCACATCTTGCGCAATGGTGTCATATCCGCCTAAATAAATTTTAGGATATAAATATGATAAAGCGATTTCGCCCTTTATGACTGGCAACAATGGCTCAACAGTAAAATTGCGTAATACGGCGACCTTCAAAAAAGGAAATTTATTCGCCGGGGGATCGGCTTGATCCAGCACGTTCGCAACCGCGCTGTAGGCGCCGTAGGTACGTTCTTTTGCTAACCGCTGAAGGGCCATCTGTAAAGTTTCGGCACTCATTTTTGTCGCTCTAAAATACAACAATAATTAACCGTAACTAACTGCGCTTGGCAAAGCTCTTCCGGAAAATCTTCGGCCGGCAAGGCTTCTTCTTTAACAATACGCAGACCTGCTTTATAAAGCAGGTCACGGATTTCCTGGGTATTATGAAAATGATAAATATGATCCAGCGCCGGCGCATTCGTGCACGTCGTCATAAAAATCTTTCCTTCCGGACTGAGCAAATCATGAGCCCGCTTCATGAATCCCGGCGCGTCATTGACGTGCTCTAAGACTTCGCCCATTGAAATGAAATCAAAATCTTTCCCTTTAATCGGTACAGTCAAGAAATCACCGTTAATAAATTCAAAACGCTCAGGGGAGATTTCAAATGTCGCCAAAATTTCGCGGGTCACTTCAATTGAGGTTTTGCTGATGTCTAAAAGTTCCGCCTTTAACTGCGGAAACTTTTGCATGGTTTCCACGGCAAACAAGCCGTGCCCCGGGGCCACATCCAAATAGCGTCTGACCTTCGGAAGATCCGGCAAATATTTACGGAAAAAGTGCATCATCTTAAAATGGTTCGGCCACAACAAATAGGACAAAAGCAGTCCCAGCATGTAATAACGCATGACTTCCGGACGATCATAAACATTTTCTCTCGCGACCGTCGCATCATTCAAAAGATAGACCCCGGTTTTCTTAAAGCGGATCTGTTCCTTTAAGAAATCCATGGTCATGCGGTTAAAAGCTCCGGCGACAGCTTCGCGGCCCGCGGGCGTCTTTAAAAATGACCGGCCCAAAGACCGGCAAAGGTCTTCGGCATAGTTCCAATAATCCTGGTCCTGTGCGGCGATAAAATTATGGATTCTTTTTTTTTGTAAAGGATTCTGGGAGGAAACTATTTCCACCATCCTCATAAATTCAGGGTAAAGGGCCGTTGTTTGTATCATCATTTTTTCCTTATTTTAAGCCATAACCGAACCACCGCACACGCGAATGGTCTGCCCGGTGATATGTCTGGCTCCGGGGCTCAGTAAAAACACAATGGTTTGCGCCACATCATCCGCTTCTGCCAAACGGCGCAAGGGTGTTTGCATTTTGGTGAGCATTTTGACTTTATCCGGTAAATCCGCAATCATGCCGGTTTGCGTCATACCCGGCGCGACCACATTGACCCGAATATCGCTGGGCCCGTATTCCACTGCCAAACAACGGGCCAAAGATGTCAAAGCCGATTTCGCGACAATGTAGCGAGACTGCTGGGGTGGAGGAACTCCGTCGGTATAAACCGTGCCGACAAAAATCAAATCACCAGATTTTACGGCCAGCATCTTGGGAAGGGCGGCACGCACACAATGGAAAGCGCCTTTGACATTGACATCCAGTTGTTCTTGAAAGGCCTTCCAGTCCAATTTATCGAACGGCTGAGGCGTGTTATCTGGCGAAGCGCAATGGACCACCGCATGAATCGGACCAAACGACTTTTCCGACGTAGCAAATAATTTCTCCGCCTCTTCAGCCTGAGTGATGTCCCCTTTAAAGGAAATCGCCTTTCCACCCCCCGCCTGAATTTGTTTAACAATCTCCTCGACCGGGCCACTTGCAGAATGATAATTGAGCACAACCGTATGTCCCGCCTGCGCCAGTTTCAATGCTGTTGCGCCGCCGATTCCTCCTCCCGCTCCCGTGATCAAAACGGTTTTTCCTTTATTCGCATCCATATCTTTCTCCTCACTTTTTAATTCCAATACCTTGATCGAAGATTCTCCCTTTATCAGTTCTTGACCCCGCTGATTGCAAATAAGAATTTTTAAAAGCAAAACACGCAAGGCGTCTGATTTTTGTTTGACCGTTGCCACCACACAAAGAGTGTCGCCAATATGCGCCGGAGACAAAAATTCCAATGTCTGACTCATCCATAATGCGCCTGCACCGGGAAGGCCCATTCCGATCATGGTGGATATAAAAGAAGCGGAAAGCATTCCATGCACCACCGGTTTTTGAAATAAGGTGCGCTTGGCAAATTCCTCGTCGACATGCAACGGATTAAAATCCCCGGTCAAAGCCGCAAAGGTCTCAACATCTTTTTGAGTCAAAAGATGCTTGAGTTGGACGACATCACCCACTTTGATGTCCTCAAAACGAGGCATGCGAATCACATTATTGTTTTTTTCATATGTCATTGTCTAATACCATCGCATGACGGTGGATCCGAAGGTAAATCCCGCTCCGACCCCCGATATCACGACCAGCTGATCACGTTTAAGGCAACCCGCATGAAAAGCATCACACATGGCAATCGCCATGGAAGCATCCGCCGTATTCCCAATCGTCGCCACATTATTGAAAGTTTTGCTCATCGCATATTTCATCTTGGCCATTAAATATTCGATCAAGCGAAGGTTCGCCTGATGAAAAATAAAAAAATCAACATCACTGGTGTGTTTACCAATTTTAGCCAATGACCGTTCAATAGCCAGCGGCTGATATTGGATGACCTGTTTCCAAACTTCCAAACCGTTGAGTTCATAATACTGCAATCCCTGATCAATATTTTCCTTTCGCAAAGGATGACTCGATCCTCCTCCGCGCATTCGCACCGCTTCAAAAACCTTGCCGTTGGAAAATATTTCTGTTGCCAGAACGCCATATCCCGCCGGAACACGCCCCAAGACAGCCGCGCCAGCGCCATCGCCAAAATAAACCGCACTGTGGGGATCGGACCAGTTGATGTAACGCGACTGCAAAGCCGTACCGATCACGAGGGCATAAGAAATATCCGGATCACATTTCATGCGGTCGGAAGCAACACTTAAACCGACTTGAAATCCGGTACAATTAGCCATAATATCGAAAGCTCCCGCATTTTTTGCACCAAGCAATTCCTGCACCTTACACGCCATGGCCGGATAAACATAATCGCCAGTAAAACTGCAAACAATAATGAGGCCAATTTGCACCGGTTCAATCCCTGCCGTTTTTAACGCCTCCCGGGCCGCCGCAACCGACATATCCGACGCCGTTTCATTGTCCTCAACGATAAATCGGGTCTCGATTCCAATACGCTGCACAATTTGCTGTGCAGGAACACCCGTCCATTCTTCCAGCATTTGATTAGTTATCAATTTCTTCGGAACATACCTTCCGACACCCAAAACCCCGACACCGTAGTCACGCTTTTCACTCATGCCGTTCTCCGTTTTAAATCCCGCCGAACTGTTTGTACTGCGGCGGATTGGACCGCACCTTTTGCCACCACAGTTTGGCTTCTTGACCATTCCATGAACGTCCATGCCCACCGAAAATAACCGTATCATCGCTGACTACAGCCAATAACCGGTCGACGGACAAAACCAATTGTTCGGGATCGGCGCCCGGAGTATCCGATCGCCCTACGTAGCGGTATAACAGTGTATCTCCCGTAAAAATAAAATTTCCAAAATGATAGGACACACCCCCCGGACTATGGCCGGGGGTAAAAATTGTTTTAATTGCCATATTGCCAATAACAGGCAATTCTTCGGTAAAAAAACTGGCTTTGACGATAGGTTGCATAACGCGTGCAGCAAAAACCAAAGCATACGTATGTGCCTGCCGTAAAAGACGCTGATCGCCCTCATGCAAATAACAGGGCACAGCAAATTCATCCTGTAAACCCGCCACAGCCCCGACGTGATCATGATGGGCATGAGTCAAAATAATAGCCTGCAATTTTCCTGCCATATCCCGCACGGCCCGTCTAATCTGTTCTTGATCCGCTCCCGGATCAATGATGACCACTTCCCCGCAACCCACATGCTGGACTATATAACAATTTTCCAACCATGTTTCATCCGTTACGAGGGTCGTAATTTCGTAATCTTCGATCCGCTGAGCTGTAGAGGTGACTATTTTCAACTTACCAGTCCCATATTGATGACCTGACCCGTAATGGCTCCGCTTTGCGGCGAAGCCAGAAATGAGATGACATTACAAATTTCATCCGCACTAACAGCACGTTTGATCGTTTGTTTTTCAAGCAAACGGGCCGCCCATTCTTTTCCCATCTCGTTGGTCGCCTCGGTTAAAAACAACGCCGGTGAAAACGAATTGCACGTAATACCCAGCGGAGCCAATTCCTTCGCCAAGATTTTAGTCATTTCTATGACCGCACTTTTCGTCGCGGAATAGGCCGAAGTTCCTTCCAAATGCAGGGGAACTCCTAATGAAGAAACAGTAATGATCCGTCCGGATTGCACACCGACCATCACCTTGGAAACTTCGCGGCAAACATAATAAGTCCCCAAAATATGCGAGCGAATAAATGTTTGTAGAATATCATTGGGGGTCACGGCCATCAAAAGCGCGGATTGGACCGAACCCGCATTACAAACCAACACATCAATACGCTGGAACCGATCTTTGATCCCGCGCACCCAGGCCCGCACCTGGGTTTCATCTCCGACGTCGACCTGCGTATGATGATAATTTTCCTCATCGAGCGTCGTCGCTCCTCGGCTGCAACCGACCACAAGATAACCTTCCTTTAAGAAATGTTGCGCGATGGCCTTTCCCATTCCTTTACTGGAACCGGTAATGACCATCACCTGTTGCGCGACGGGCTTTTTCATGCCATTTGACCCGCGCTCAATTGCACAATATATTTAGCCAAAACCGCTATGGTCAAATGAGGCTGATTCACATTAAATTCCTGGATTTCATTTAGCACCAAATACAAGTCCTTATGGGTTTCATGACTGACTCTTTCTTCAAGATCAGTAACAAAAACCACAAAACCGATCGAATCTAAAGGAGAACCAATCCCCAGCAGGACCATCTCCGGAGAAACAACCGTGTCCTTTGATAACATGCCATTGTTCACCAGTTTTTGCAAAGAACTCTTTATCAAATCTATGGCCTGTTGTTCATTCATCGCAATGTTCTCCTTTTGGGCACCAAACACCACACAAAGGTGCTGGGAATCTTGATGCCGGTTTTATCTAAGGCTTCATCAAATAACTTTTCGACGGCCAGTTCATAATCCGTGTTTGCCAAGACAGCCTTATATTCTTCCCACGACAAAATCCCCTGTCCGGAGATTTCATGAAAAAAAAGATACTCGGCTAATAGGCTGCGGTTATTATTATTAAGCAGAATATCTTCGCTCTGCCGCACAACTTCTCCGACGACAATGGGAGATTCGGGAAAGGCGAGATAGACTTCACGAAAAAAATCAATAAGGACCTGCGGCTTACCGCTGGAAATTTCATGCAGTAAAAACCACATCGATAGCGCCACCCGGCCACCCTGGGCGGTGTGCAAAACCTCAGCGCTCCATTTGGCAACATCAAGGGCATCACAGCAAAATGTTTTTAATTCCAAACCCGGATATTCCCGTTTTAAATTTTCCTGGGTCGTTTGAGTCGAAATCTCAGACAGGTCAATCCCCACAATCTTCTTTCCGGAAACCTCTTTTAGAAAAGTCGATAAAAACTGTCCATCCCCGCAGCCAATATCTGCCAAGGTGTCAAAGGCCACCTTACGCTTCAAAAAAGAAACAGCCGGCGGAAAGTATCGCAAATGCGTAATGCCACTGCCAATCACATTTTCGACACGCTCGACGCTGGGCCTGACCCGGCCTTGTTGGTCTTGAATCATTTCATGATACCGATACATATAATCATAATAAGAATGGGGTACATAAAATGAATTGGCCCGCCGGAAAACCTCGGTCCCAAGTTCAGTGACTTGAAATGTTGTTGCGTTGACATTTTCCAACAGCCCCAGCCGGACCAAATAACGCAGGCTGTCAGTAAAAAGTTTCTTATTCAGCCCGGAAGATATATCCTCGACGGAGAAATGCTTGAGGGTCCGCATTTTTTCCAGCGTGCCCATCCGCCCTAAACTGCTGATGATCGGAGTGGCAAAAAACCCGCGCAGTAAAACAACAATGTCCTCAACAACTTCACGTTTTAACATAAAACCCTCGCAAAAAATTATTCAAATAAGGCCATTTCATTCTGATACCGTTTCTGATTTAACCAGGATTCCGAAAGAAGTTCAACCAACACCACATCGTAAAAACGCCCTTCTTTAAAAACATGATCTTTGTATGTCCCCACTTGCCGGTACCCGTGTAAGGCATGAATTTGCAAAACCCGGGCGTTATCGGCCATAACCTCGCCATAAATTTTATGAAAGCCCATGACCTTAAAAACATAATTATACAGATACGCCGGGATCATGGCCCCGAGACTGCGATACGCCTCTTCTCCGACGTAATATCCCGCGCTGCAGCGACGGTTCACCCCATCAATCTGCGCGAGATTCAAAACACCGATGGGCGCTTCCTCACACATAATAATCCAATAACGGCAACTGGCATCCACGGAAATTCTTTCAAACCAACGACGCTGTTTCTCAATATTGTTTGTGACCGTGGTAAACATACTGCGGGCCACATCCGCCTTGGTCCGCCAAGCCAAAACCATTTCCAAATGTTTTTCCTGCAGTTTAACGAAACGGACCATGATTTAAACCACCGCCATCAATTTCTCAAGGACCTTTTGACCTATCACCCGCCGGTCCATACTGTCCTGCAACCTTCTCTTCATCTGTTCGCGGCCTTCCCTGTCCCTGATAAATTGCAAAACCGATTGGCGGACGTTCTCTATAGTCAATCGTTTGAAAAATCCTAAATTTACACACAGTCCCTTTTGGGATAACAAAGGCAGATAAGCTTCTTGTTTTTCATTCAAAGCCACCGTAAAAAAAGGAACACCCATATAGACCAGTTCCCACATCGTGCTGCCTCCGGAAACAATGGCCATATCGGAATTCAACATTTCTAGCGCAATGTTTTCTTGTCCCAAAACTTTTTTAAAAGAAACATGAGGTAAATCCTTGAGAGCTTTGTCCATCAAATCATACACGGAATCCAGAGAAGAACTTCCTCCCAAACTCACCATAATCTGCCACTGGTCCGGGTTTTTAACCGGGCGCGGCAAAGGGTCCAGTGAGCGGAATTCCCGGCGTAAAAGCACATTTTGCAATCCGGTCAATACACTCGCGTACGGTTCTTTTTCATAAACAAAATTTTCTGCGCCAAAATTCTGGTTTAATATCACATCCGCATAGTAATGCCCCTGCGGCACATCATCAACGCGTAATATTTTATAACCGGACTGTTTAAGTATGCGCTCATAGATCCCCGTAAAGTGGTATCCGTCTAAAACCACCCAAGCCGGTTGAGTGTCTTTCGCGATTTTTAATAACTGCTCTAAGTCCGCTGATTCCTCCCACGCTGTTTTTGAAGTCAAATCATAAACCCTAAAACGCTGAACCGAAAGCAGGTCGGCAGAAAATCCCTCATGCGCAACCGTGGCAAAGTGGATTTCATAACCGTGATCAGACAAAAGCTGGCCCAAAGCCAGCGCACGCATCATATGTCCCACGCCGATTTGCGACGAAGCGTCGGCCCGGATTAAAATCTTTTTATTTCTTTTTAGATCCATCAATCAGCTCCCATGACACCGGAGTTCCCTTTTTAACCGCTTTTGTCGCGATTTGACCATAGACGCTTTTATAAAATTTCGGCGCTAAACCTTTCGCCGGACGGACCGAGCGGACATTCTGCTCGGTTAAGACTTCTCCTTTTTGAATGTCAGCGACGGTAAAAAGAGAACGCCTAAAAGTGGCACTTTTTTTCTGGCCGGGAGTTAAATCATAAGCCACATCTCCCAATGCTCCTTCGGCTAACCTGACATTTTCCACGAGGTCTTTCAATTCCCGCGGTTCAATGGAAAAAAAATTGTCCGGTGTTTTCTTTTTCCGTGAAGACGTAAAATGTTTTTCAATCATCACCGCACCCATGGCCACCGCGACTAAGGGAACAGTGATTCCCAGAGTATGGTCCGACAATCCCACACAACATTTAAATCTTTTTTGCAAATCGGGAATGGTGCGCAAATTCATTTCCGTCGGATCAGCGGGATAAGTGCTCACACACCGCAAAAGCGTTAATTCTAGGCAATCGTTTTTTCTCGCGGTGTCGACCGCTTCCTTGATTTCCTCAAGACTAGCCATACCCGTCGACATAATCAAAGGCTTTTTGGTCGAAGCCGCATATTCGATCAATGGCAAATCTACCAGCTCAAAAGAAGCGATCTTGTGAACTTCCACTTTAATGGACTCTAAAAGATCCACCGAATTCTTGTCAAACGCCGTGGCAAAAAATCCAATGCCTTCGTCGTCAGCCGTTCGCTTTAATTTCGCAAACCAATCCAGAGGGGTAAAGGCCTTTTGATAAAGTTGATAAAGTGTTTGGCCTCCCCACTGCGCATGCTGGATACGAAAATACTTATTGTCGACGTCCACGGTGATTGAATCCGGAGTGTAGGCCTGGAATTTTACCGCATCTGCCCCGCACCTTTTGGCTTCCTTAATCAAGGCCACAGCGTGGTCAAATTTCTGACCATGATTGGCTGAAATTTCAGCCACCACAACCACTCTTTTATTCTTACTGAAATTAAATAATCCCATGATCGTATCGGTGCACTGGTTGGTCCTGCAAAGCGGCATAATATCCGCCCTGGTCCATCAATTCGTCATGACGTCCCTGCTCAGCGACAACACCATCCTTAAGAACATAAATTTTGTCCGCAGATCGGATGGTCGATAATCGATGCGCCACGATGATCAGAGTGCAAATCTTAGAAATCTTTCGCACCGAATCCTGTATTTCTCGTTCAGAAAAATTGTCCAACGCACTGGTGGCTTCATCCAAAATCAAAATCTCGGGCTTGCGCAACATGGCGCGGGCAATCGCCACGCGCTGCTGTTGACCGCCGGATAATTTCATGCCCCGTTCGCCGACCACCGTTTGATAACCTTGCGGTAATTCCATGATGAACTGATGGGCATTGGCTAAACCGGCGGCCTCTTTCACATCCTCCAAAGAATAATTTGTATCGCCGAAAGTCATATTATCCAGAATCGTCGAATGAAAAACAAAAGAATCCTGGCTGACTAACCCGATTTTGTGAAACCAGGAGGACCGGACATATTCCTGAAGCGGTGTATCATCGACAACAATATTCCCACCGGTCGGCTCATAAAGACGCAAAAGCAAATTGATGACCGTGGTTTTACCGGCTCCGGAAACACCGGCCAAAGCAGTGACGCTGTTCTTGGCGAAGACCAAATTCACCCGGTCTAATATTTTCTTTCCATCGCGATAGGAAAAAGAAACATTTTCAAACTGAATGTCCCGCTGAAAACTGGTATAAGTTTTTTGCCCCAACACTTTTTCCGCTATGTCCGCATGGAGGACATTGTAAACAGCATCCACATCAGGCAACGTGCCGCGCATTTCCATAAGGTCACCACCGATATTTTTTACCGCCGGAAAAATCTTTAGCATCGAAATAGCAAAGACGGTCATAACCGGCATCAAGTCCACAAAATTAAAATTTCCTGCCGAGCGGGCGAAAAACATCGCAATAAAAAGCATACCGACGGTCGTTATTTCCATAATTTCACCAGGAATCGCCCGGCCAACCAGATCTCGCACGTAAAGATCACTGATTCTCTTGCGGCTTAAATTAAACCGGTCCACCCAATGTGAGATCGCATTGTAGACCCGGATTTGTTTAATCCCATTGATAAACTCGATAATGAGATTACGCTGGTTAATACTGCGCTCCAGACGCTCCGTTGCTATCCGATAAGAAACTTTTTTTGAAACAACACTCATCAATTTGATAAAAACAACAGCATAAACCAATAATCCCAAGGCCATCTTAAGATTGAGAGTGACCAAAAGAGCAATGATGGCCAACACTTTGAATCCTTCCGTCAACAGATGGCAGAGCCGATACAAAAGCCGGGACACCGACGACGTGGCCATGATCAGATTGTAGGTGATCGCTCCCTGTTTCTCGGCGAGATAAAAGGCATATGTGGCCAAAGAATATTTTTCCAAGACTTGCCGACTCAATTCATATTGGACTTGCCCACTGGCTTTGGCATTAAGATATTCCGCGAAAATCCGGCCGAGGGATTTCAACGCAAAAGCCATCAGCAAAAAAATGGCCGCACCCAGCCATTTATCATCCAGAGGAATAATGGCCAAGAACTGAGTGGCCCATTTCGTCAAATACCCATAATTGGCATTATTCGTGCTCTGCCCTAGAAGCAAATACATCAGGGGTAAGATGATCGCGATGTTCAGCGATTCAAGAAAACCGCTGACAAAGGTCACCGCCGTTATGGCCGCATAACGGCCACGATAATGTTTTAAAAAATAAATGACCGAACGTAAATCTTTCACGCGAATCCTCCTACACCTTCTCGACTTTTTTCGTTTGGGTCGATCTTTCCGACGATAAAATAATTTTCATCGTGTGAATCCCTTCCTCCAGAGGAATCAGAGGCGTCGCCTTTCCCTTCACGCAATCGAGAAAATGCTGCATTTCGTTGATATACATTTCATTGGCGTCCTTTTTAAATGTCCACGTCTCCCACCGCTTCTCATCGGCATGATACAATTTGACGCTGTAATCATAAAAATCCCACTCGATATTTCCCGTCGCACCTTTGATCTCCAAACATTTTTTATGATGACGACCGATCATGTCGGTATGAATTGTTCCGTGAATTCCGCTCTTAAACGTGGCCGTGATTTCCGCCAAGTCATCGGCTTGAACTTCCAGATCGCTCACTTTATCGTTATAACAAAAAACTTCGCTGACTTCGCCGAACAGATAATGAGCCATGTCAATGATATGACTTTGGTCCAGGATAGAACCTCCGCCCATGCTTTTTTTTGCCATATAAAAATGGCGGTAATCTTCCCAGGGATGCCAGTCAGGAAGGTATTCGCTAAACTCACCGCGAAAATAAAGAATCCGGCCCACAGCCTTGGCATCTACCAGTTCCTTAAGTTTACGCACCGACGGAGCAAAACGAAAAATGTAGGCCATCAAAACATGGACATTGTTTCTCTTTACAACTTGGACTAATTCTTCTACCCCTTCCATATTATGGGACAGCGGCTTTTCAATAAAAAGATGGGTGCCATTCCCCGCAAACTGAAGGGCGGGACCAATGTGCAAGGATGTCGGTGTGCAAATAAAAACACAGTCAAATTTCTCCTTATGAAGTTTCTTGTAATCATCAACAAAGGTTGTGACCCCAAAACGCTTGCGGGTTTCTTCGCAACGATCTTTACGGGTCTCAATTCCCGTAATATCCTCCGCCGGGACACCCAGACTGATCATATTCATGATATGTCTTTTGCCGATGGAACCCAAACCTAAAACGGCTACTTTCATCGCTGACCTTCCATTTCTTTGACGATGGTGTTAGAAGAAGTCCATTCAAAAACCTTTACAAAGCTGTTTCCATTGACACTGTTGGCCGCAATACCGATCTTTTCAACGGATCTCAAATCAAGATGACCGCTCAACCATTTACCCACGCCGATCGTATGGAGCGGGATTTCTTGATATTGATTTTCCGATTTAAGACAAACATAAGGGCTGTTTCCAAACAAGGCGCCCTCTGCGGTTATAAAAATCCGGTCCTCGTCGCGGCATTCCACAGCAAAGCGAATTTCATCTTCCTTGTAAAGTCCCAGCGCTTGCTGGGCGGCCTCCTGGGCATTTCGGTAAAACCATGGAACATCAGAAAATTGCACCGCAATTTTCTTGATCCGTCTACAAACATCCTCAAGAGAGACGAGCACATTGTCCCGGCGATCATGTTCAAAAAAGGCAAGGACGACATTTCTTCCTTGCTTCGCCTGCCCAAAAGCTTTTTCGATTTCATCATCAGTCAATACATGGACCGGCGAATTCAAATCCGGGCACCGGAACAAAGAACGTTTTTGTGTTCCTGGCACTTGATAATCTTCTTTCGATGGATGATAAGGAAACCAGTCCTGCGGTGCGCGACGCCAATCACAAATGTCGCTTAATTTTTTTCCATCTGATTCCCGTTTGTCCCAATTGACTTTCCCGCTATTATTAGAAAAATCAAAAGGGATCCATTGCTCGATCCAGTGGGACAAATCATCATCTTCAATCCGTCCGCCAGCCCGAAAGCACGTCGGGAAAAACCCGCGGTCCAAAACCAAGTGAGACAGGACCTGATGATATTCGGTACAATGCGTCCAGTCGCGGCACCACTCATTGCCAATGCCGCTGGGCGACGGCTGATGATAATGCCAATAAAGGCCGTCCTGATTATCCGCAATCGTTTTCCCATGCGTCTCGAGATAATGATCAAAAACCTGGTTATAACCCATGGGACGCTTAAAGGGATTGGTTTTAAAACCTGTCAAATGTAAAATAAACCAGCTGTACTTTAAACCTTGCCCCGAGAAGTCAGGGAATTTCATCCGAAATTCTTTATGAGTCATACGGCGAATGAGGCTATCGACCCTTTCCCAGGTATCAAGAATTTCCGGTTTGCGGGAATCAACAATCGGCCCTTCGGTGTCTATCGCACAGACTATAGAAACACTGCCATTCATCTTTTAGGCTTCCTTGTAAAAAGAAATAAATTTATATCCCATACAATTACGCTCCATCATTTTTTCCAGAATATTTTCATCGCCCGAGGGAAACAACATCTTTTTTCCCTTGGCATAAGGATCACCATAACTTAAATAATTGGACAGAACTCTTGTCTCCGGCAAAAGGGAATAACGTCCGGCTAAACGCAAGTCATGCCTTTTCATTAAAACATCCAGGCTCGTCGGATTAAATGAATGCGTACGGTTAAAAACAAATCCCACACATTTTTCCTGCAACATCCTCATCGCCAGACTATGCGAATTCCCACTGACTAAAACCAAAATCAAACCCCGAGGATTAAGCAAATCTTTCGCTTTGCGGATCACATTTTGCAGATTAGTGTTGTATTCCAAAGAGGCCCAAAATGTAATCAGATCAAACTTTCCCGTGCCTGGATAATCCTTAAAACTGCCGCAAAAAACATTCAAACCGCGTTTTGCGGTGGCGAACTTCGCCGCCACGGCCGACGGTTCAACACCGAAAACTTTCCATCCCAGCTGACGAGCCAAATCCAAAAAAACACCCGACGAACAACCCACATCGAGGACGGTCCCGGCAGTTTTCTGACCCTGCAGTTTTGCGACATGCTCAAGAGCAGTCTCATATTTACTGACATCAAATTTTTTCCGTTTTTGACTGACTAAATTTCGTGACCAGACATGCCAAGCGGGGGAATCTTTAAAATGCTGAGCCAGGACATCATCTTTCAATTGGGGATTAATAAAAACATGGGTACAGCGCACGCATTGAACGAATGACAACCCTTTTTTGACAAAGATCCTTTCGTATCTTTGTGAGTCACAAACCGGACAGGCCGTTTCTTTAAGCCACTGCGGCTTAACCATTCCAGACCCCCGCTCCTGCATTTTTCCCCATTCCTCGTCGATAAGATCAAAATGCTGGTGTTGCAAACTTTTCACGTTTTCGACTCCTGTTTAAAACTTTTATTCGCTTGCAATCGTGTTGACAAGACCTTCCTTAACTTTTTGACGACACTGAGGCTGTCACCGCCTGCAACACTCCCTGCACGACATGGTCCATCATCTCTTGCGTCATATTGGGCCAACACGGAATATCCACAAAATTCTTAAAAATCTGTTCGCTTTCCGGAAAATCGTTGTCTTTATAACCAAACTTTTCCCGGTAAATCGGCTGCAAATGAATAGGAGGAAAACTCAAACGGGTGTCAATGCCGTCGTCCTTTAAAAGGGCCAACACATGATCGCGGTCAACACTTTTGTCTAAAGTCAAACAGTACATATACCAGCTGTGCCGGTCCACATACGACGGGACATGGGGAATTTTGATCAAAGTGTGTCCGGCGAAAGCGCGGTTATAATACGCGGCGATCCGGTTCTTTTCTTCCATGATCCATTCAATGCGCTTAAATTGTTCAATGCCGAAAGCGGCCACCATATCCGTCAGGCGATAATTGTTCCCGATGAGCACGTGTTTATAACGTTCACTCTGGCCTTGATTGCGGACGATACGGCAAACATCAGCTAACTTGCTGTCATTCGTCGTCAAGAGACCGCCCTCGCCCATGGTAATATTTTTATTGGCAAAGAAACTGAAACTGTGCATTTCACACTGGCTGCCGACCCATTTCCCTTTATAAATGGCGCCCAAAGATTCGGCGCTGTCGCTTAAGACCGGCAAGTTAAATTCTTTGGCGACTTTATTGATGCTGTCAAAATCAACCGGCATCCCTTTTAAATCCACAGTCATAATGACCTTGGTTTTTTTTGTGATACGCTTACGGATTTCCGCAGCTTCGACATTGAAGGTTTTGGCTTCCGATTCACAAAAACGCGGTGTCGCGCCGCAATACAACACAGCGTTGGCGGAACTGATGTAGGATAGCGTCGGAACAAGGACCTCATCACCTTCCTTGACGCCCAAAGCCAGAAGAGCCGCATGCAAAGAGGAGGTCCCATTATTAAAAGCAATGGCATGCTTTACACCCATTTTTTGCGTAAACATCCCTTCAAACTCTTCGACTTTCTTTCCCATACTGATCCAGCCACCTTTGATCACTTGCGAAACAGCCTCGGCTTCTTCCGGGCCGATATAGGTGTTGGCAATGGGAATGAATTGTTTAGCTCGTGTAAGATTTGTCATGGGTGAGCACCTCTTTATACCAGGCCATGGTTTTTATTAATCCTTCGTGTAATGAAATCTTTGGACAATAACCCAAGGATTTTAAGCGGGTAATATCCGGACACCGGCGCGGCGTACTGCCGGCTTGTAAAGGTGATTCTTGTATAGCAATTTCCATATCAAGGATCTCGGCTATTTTTTTAACAAGATCGAGAATGGTTATTTCTTCATCTTTGCCGACGTGATAAATTTCTCCGCTTGTTCCCCTTTGCGCCGCAGCCATAATCCCGTCGATCGCATCATCGATATAACAAAAGGCGCGGGTTTCCAGTCCTTTTCCTTGGATGGGCATAATAATTTTCTTGAGGGAAAATCCGCAAGAAAGAGCGGCGATCTTTTTAATAAACTGAGGAACCACATGTTCCCATCCCATCTGCGGCCCATAAATATTGTGCGGCCGGAAAATGATCCGGCGCATCTGAGCGTTGGCATAATGCAAGGTCATCAATTCCCCGATCAATTTTCCTGCACCGTATGAATAGCGGGGATTTTTCACATCCGGCACGATCCCGGGAACTTCTTCCGGCGTGGGGATTTGCGCCGGGAGTTGATAAATCTCCGACGATGAAGCATAGATAAAATTCTCGACACCCGATGTCTGACTCGCATCAATCATATTTAACGTCCCGCGGACGCCCACATCAAGAACTAAGGCGGGCCTTTTATAAAAATTCTCCGTCCCATTCACATAAGCGAGATGAAAAACGGTGTCCATACCTTTGACGGCATTTTGAACATCATCCAAAATGCGAATGTCGCCTTTGACGAGATCAATATTATCGCAAACATCCTGCAAGTTCATAAAATTCCCCCGGGAATCATTATCAAAAACGCGGACGTGGTGTCCTTGCTTCAGTAAAGCCCGGACAAGGGCCGATCCAATGAACCCTGTTCCACCCGTAACGAGGACCCTAGTCATTGCCCATGCCTCCGTAAATGATCCCTTCAATTCTCTTGATATCAAAAGGCTCAAATAAATGCCAGGTATCAATAAAAATCGCCGGAGTGTTCATCAATTTGGCCATTTGAAAAACGTCAATATCCAAATAACTTTGATGGTTATTAAGAAACACCACCGCGTCTGCATCTTTAAATCCCTCTTCTATACTGACCGCTGTGATGCCAAGATCATGGATCGCTTCATCTTCTACGACGGGATCATAGGCACAAACATTTTTCTTATTGGGCAAAAGATCCAGAAACCACAACGATGTGGATTCCCGCAAGTCCGAAGTGACCGGGTTTCCCTTAAAAGCCAAACCCACCAGAAAGATTTTGGCGGTGCGAATGTCCTTATGGACCGACTTGAGCAAACGTTCCAATTTGTTTTTAAGATATTTGGGCCCAGATTCATTGATCTTCCGCGCGCCCTTGATCAAGGTGGAATCAAAACCGCGTTCTTCCAGCGCCAGATTTAAAATATAGGGATCTTTTGAAAGGCAAGCTCCCCCCACTCCCGGCGATGGCTTAGGCACCGAATTGCGCTGATAACCGTGATTGACCGCGTCGACAATCCTGCATAAATCCAGTTTAAGATCTTCCGCCAAAGGAACCAACTGGTTTATAAAAGCAAACATATGATCACGAAAAGAATTATCAATCAGCTTACACATTTCTGCGGCTTCCAGACTTTCTACGTCGATGACCGAATGGGTCAGGCAGTTAAAAAGCCGGGCCGTCAATTCTGTTGATTTCCCGTCGTAACCGCCGATGATCTGCGGATTGGTCCGCAATTCTTTAAGCGCCTTGCCTTCCGTTGTCCGTTCAAACGCATAAGCCAGATAAAAATCCCTGCCGACCTTAAGCCCGGATTCCTTTTCTAAAACCGGAAGGGCTTCATTGCGACAAAATCCAATAGGCACCGTTGAGCGCAAAATAACCAAGTCGCCATGGCTCAGAACTCGTCCGATGGCCCGTGCCGCTTCCAGAGCGTGATCCTTGTTAGGGGTCATTTGCGGCTTGACCATGGGTGTCCCGACGGTAATAACATATATACTTCCGCGCACTTCTTCAATGTCGGTTGACATCCTCATTTTCTTGCCAACAAGATGGTCCATATATTTCTGTAAACCCTGTTCATAAAAATGGGTCTTTCCCCTCCTTAGCTTCTTAATGAGCCTCACATTGGTGTCGTAGGCGTTGACATTAAAGCCAATGTCCGACATGGCAACGGCCAAGGTCAATCCCACATAGCCCATACCAACGATCGTGATATCGCGCATTTTGATATCGATAAATTCTTCTTTGTCCCGATACGAGTAATACCCCGCGACCTTCTTATTTTCATCAATCACCGGCAAAATGCTGACTCGCTTGGACATCAAGCGCATCGCCTCGTGAAAATCACATTGTTGCGTCACAAAAAGCGGGGTCTTCTGCATATAATCTTTGATCTTTTGCTGAAGGTCGGCGCCGTTAATAAAAGCGCGGCGAATATCGCCGTCGTTAATGACACCCTGCAACTTGTTCTTGTCATTGACGCAAATGAGCAATCTTTCTTCCGTCGTGTTTAACTGCTCTAAGGCATCAATGATCTTACGGTCTTCTTTTATGAGGATACGACGGGCATTTCGCACCAAACAACCTCCTGCGCTGACAATAATTTAAAATTTATCCTTAATAAAACCTTTACTTTCCAACCTCATTGCTAATTTAAATCAAACAGGACTCTAACTGCCTTTTAACAATATGATAACTTGTCTTGATTTCCTCAGGCGTGAGTCCGCGCGACTCTATACAAAACCGGGTTTTCGCTCCGTTCAAACGTCGGCCGGTGTCTTTAAATTTCCCCAAGGCGTTCAATTGCCAGGATTGCTCCGTAATCCGCTCGTGCAAATCCTCGCGCTGGTCATTTTCGGACAAATGCACTTCATAAATCCGGTCGCCAAAATCACGGATCACATTTTGCAAATATTCTTCCCGGTCAAATTTTAAAATATTGGCCGCAATGGCCAAGTGGCCCAGGTCAATCAAGATTCCCAAATTTGAATCCGCAATCTCGGAACACGAAAACATTTCGGCCATATCAGAATAAGAACAAAAAGTGGAAAAATTATCTCCTGCCGACGGTGGAAAAAGGTTCTCAATCCCTACATAAACACGCTGAGGCTTGCCGTCGATTTCCAAATCCTTATAAAAGGACATAAAATCCTGACAAAATCTTTTCACGCCTTCCCGCTTGTCCCACGGTTTTTTACCCGAAAAATCAAACATCCCGTTAGTTAAAACCGTCGGATCCCCCAAGTAGCCGGGATGAAAACAATAAAGATCCACATCTGTCCGCCGGGCCAGCTCAATAGCCTGGGCGATCAAATCCAGAGATTGCTTACGGGTTTTTTTATCCTGGGACATGACATTCAGAACAATATCTTCCTCTGGCCGGGGAAAATAATTGTGATAAATAAATATCACGCCCTTTTTTTGAAACCTTTCGATCGTCTCCGCCAGATCATCCAATGCCTGATAATGGTGCAAGGCGCTGATCTCGATTTTTCTAAAACCGAGATCAAAATAGGTAGAAAGCACAGCCGGCAAATCTCGATTATTCTTCAGACTGGCTGTTGAAATAAATAAGCGGTCCTGAACTGTCATACCGTCCTCAATATTTTTTGCGCCGGAATCCCCACGAGAGTCACTCCGCTTTCTTCCCAAGATTTCAATACCACCGCCCCGGCGCCGACGGTGACATCATCAGCCAGGATAATGTTTTCCACCAGCGTGGACCGGGCTCCCAAAAAATTTCTTTCGCCTAAACGGCATTCACCGCAGATCATGACACCCGGCGAGACATAGCCATGGTTGCCAATCTGAGTGCGGTGTTCAACAACCGCCTGGGTGTGAATAACAACATTGACTCCGGTTATGACACCCGGCCCGATCATGGCGCCAGGAAAAACCACCGTTCCTTCCCCCAACCGTGCTGTCGGATTGACAAAGGCCGTCGCATGAATAGGAGTCAGAAAAGCAAATCCCTCATTTTTAAAAACATCAAAAAGCCGGGAGCGCAATTTCACGTTTATGCCGATACCCATGGCCAACACAATTTCTGTCTTTACTATCTTGGGATTGTCTAACAATTCTTTATCGGTTCCTAAATAAGGAAAAGCCAAGCCCGTTGATTTTTGGTCAACATAACCCAAAATCCGTCCTTGCTCTTTGTCCTGCGAAAGCAAATCTCCGACGGAATAAGCGTGCGCCCCGCCGCCGATAATGACAATGTCCTTAGGCATCCTCTAAATCCCTTAACAAAATTTGTTCAAATCTTCCCTTTTTTTTCTTTAAGCGTTTTCCCATGACCATGTCCACCGCCAAAGGTGAAATCCCCGTAGCTGGGCGCATCGTCCAAAGATCGGCTTCTCTTAAAATCTTTCCCCTTTTAAGCGGTCTTTTGGCCACAAGACTTTTTTGCATATGGGGCTTGATCTGTGATTCGGATTTTGTAATCCGTTTTTGGCCGTCCCCCAACAGGGACTCGACCTTCCGGACTTGACCGATATAGTCCTTTAATTCCGCAAATGTCAAGGAAGCGGCGTGATCAGGACCGGAGGCGTTTTTATCCAAGGTGAAATGTTTTTCTAAAATGCGGGCTCCCGCACAAACCGCAAAGGCCCCCACATCCAAACTCGCCGAATGGTCAGAAAAACCCGTCGGGCGCCCAAACTTTTCCTGATAAGTCCGGATACAGCGTAAATTCAGTTCCCCGAGCGGACAAGGATAATTGGAAACACAATGCAGTAAGGCCAGAGGATAATTTTTGTCAAACTCCCTCATGACACATTCAACTTCATCCATGGCGCTCACCCCCGTCGATAAAATAAGCGGTAAGCCCAATGACCTTAAGTAACGCAAGAAAGGAAGATTGGTCGTGTCCGTGGAAGCGACTTTGAGAGCTTTAAGACCCAATTGAACCAAAAGGGCGGCGCTTTCAGGGTCATAAGGAGTGGAAAGAAAATCGATTTGTGTTTTACGGCAATAGGCGATGAGTTTTTTGTGTTGCAAAAGGTTTAATTCCAATTTTTTTAACATATCGAACTGGTTCGTTTCTTTAGCCGTCTTGACTTGATAGGGCATTTTAGGTTGATGACGGGAAATTAAAAGCTCGGTCTTAAATGTTTGGAACTTGACGACGTCTGCACCGGCGGCCTTGGCCTGGTCAATCATGCGTATCGCCTGGTCCATGTCACCATTATGATTAACGCCTATCTCCGCGATCACGACCGTCGCCGTATCCTGTCTTTTCGAAAATATTTTAGCGAGCGAATGTTTCATCACACCTGACCTCTTCTGCCGTATGGAGTTTAATATTCGTGTCTGCCGAGCTCATATAAGCAAATAAAGAAACGTCCTCTCGAGAAACGACGGCACCCATAGCGTTTTTCAAACGACGGCTCACGTCCAGACCATCATCCTGGATCGCAAAACCGGCATAGTGCTTGAGCAAATTTTTGTTTTCCGGACTTTCAGAAAATTTCAGCATCTTAAGACAAGCCGGCAATAAATCCTGCGAACGCAAAGCCATATAAATACCGGGCATCGACTTTACGATCGAGAATTCCTCGAAATCAAAACGCTGGCGGTATTGTTTATTGGCTTCGTCCGTGTAAGCAATTCCGACCGACGGAACTCCGCACACCGCGCCCTGAATCATGTAGGTAGAGAGCGGCGCAATAATACCATCGACAAGAGAAAAAATTTCTTTCATATGTTGAAAATCAATAGCGACCTTGGTATTCTTAATCTCGACGTCTTGTTGACGCAACCGGGCGTGCCGATACTGGTCCGCTACGACAGGATCCAGATAAATATATTTAAAATTCTGCTCAAAATAATTAAGGTCATGGACTTGCTGATGCTGAAAAGGGTGCGGCCGATAAAGGATGCAGCAATCCGCAAGCTCGCCGGTCGCAATCGCTTTTTCGAGCCTTTGCAATGTCCTGACTTCGTTAAAGCCCCAAATATTTCCTGCGAAAAGAATGATTTTCTTATCCTTGGGTAAATTCAAACGCCGCCGGACATCCTCTCGAGAAACGGCTTGCGGTTGACGCAACCGGTCGACAAATGGAGCGCCCAGATGAAAAATCCGGTTTGAAGAAATGCGGTGGATTCTTTCCGCAAATATCCGCGACTGGTATCCCCACACCCCAATAAAATCCGGTAAAAAAGGCATCAGTCCCCACGTGGAAATATTGTCCCATCCGTACTGAAGGCCGATGACGGGAACGCGATTTTTCTTGGCGATTTTCATGGATTCTATCTCCAGCACCGCCCCGCCGCAAAGAAAGGTCACAATCGCATCCGGCTTGACCTGGTCGATCAATTCCTGTAACTTTTGGTCGGTTCCGACATATTTTTCAATAAGCGCATTGGTCCATTTTGCCGTCCATAGAGAGCATCCCAGAGACCGATGAATCATCCGTTTCAATCGGCCCCCGTAGGTTTCCTTGCACATATTGTAAATGATCTCGCAATTACGGGAATATTTCCTTCCCCCCAAGGCATTCACACTCAATTCCAAAAGCATCGTCTGCTGTCGTCGCGAACTGGGAGCATGACCATAAACCGCCTTAAATCCTTTTCCAGCAAACAATTTTAAATCACTGCCCTTGGAGCCAGTATTGGCACAAATATAAAGGTCAAAGTCTCGTGTGAGTGGCCCAAAAATATCGCTTTCAATAAAGAAAGCATTGGTGATGACAATCCCGGGACTAAAAATTAGAATTTTCTTTTTTATGTTCTCAGCCATGTTCTACGGGCCTCAACGAAAAATCTTTAACAAACAAACGGATGGAATTATTCCTGAATATATGTTCCCGACGGAAAGGGACAGGGAATTCGGCAAATCCGGGAATATAAATCCGGGACGAAACCATTTTCATGCCGTTTTGCTCAAACATTCTTTGAAAGTCCCGCGGATAAAGGGTGTAGCTTCCTTCATTTTCCAACGTCAGAACAAATTTGCGGCTCACTCTGGCCATTTGCGAAAATACATCGTTAAACTTGGGGTGAATACTGACCAGGACGGAATGACAAAAAACCAAATCATAGTCTGCCGTTTTTAATCCGCGGATGATTTCACTTACATCGCCCACCAGGATTTGGCTGTCGGCATATACTTCGGGAAAAGTTTTCTCCATAAGTTCAATGGCTTTGACCCCGATCTCAATTCCTGATAAATTCCGAAAGCCCAGATCATGAAGATATTTTAAACTGCGCCCCACGTTGCAGCCGATTTCTAGAATGCGGTCTTCTTTTTTAAGGTAGGGTAAAACCTCACTGAATAAAGCCACCGTTGATCCGTCAGACCGCAGATACGTTTCGGGAACAGGATGGTATTTTTCAATACCTTGCCCTTTCCACATCCTTTTAGAAAAATGGATCAAATGTGGAAACGGCAAATAAAAACCTCTCGTCGATAAAAACCGCTTCAGATGATAATAGCGCAGTTTGACACTGTCGTTTTCCAGGCATCCTTTGAGGCTTCTTTTTACTTTTTTAATCAGGCTCATAGGCTCCTTACAGACCGTCGCAGAATTTACACGGATCAATGGTGTTCTTGTCGCCTCTCTGATGACGGACCCGCAAATGATCCAAAGCCGGCTTATGCCAAATCTCCTCGACGGATTCATCGTTCACATTTCCCAACAACAATTTTCCCGTGTAGTCGTTATCGCACAACCACACCTTGCCATCAAAGTGAATGTCAAGCCTCTGCCACAAAACGCGGCAGGGCTTGGTATTTTCCACGACGTGCTCATGCATGCGAATCAAAACACGCTTGATCGCGACCTGATCGACTTTGCTTTTCCAATAGTCGCGCAGTTCATCGATATCCTGCTCGGCTTCCGGAACAACGGTCATCTGCACGCGGGTCTTAGTAATGCTGTTGGGAAATTCCTTTTTCTTGATTTCCAGAAACCGCTCGACGTTGCTGACGACCTGCTCGAACTTGGCCTTTTTACGGATCCGTTCAAACCGTTCCTTGTTCATCGAATCGATAGAAAAAATAATCAGGTGCGGTTCAGCCGCGAGGATTTTGCGTGAACGCTCTTCGGTTAGATAGGTGCCGTTGGTGTTAAACATGACTTCCAACACACCCTTTTCCCGGCAGTAGGCCACCATATCTTCCAATTGTTTATGGATCATCGGCTCACCGCGGATACTGAGCTTGACGGAAAACAATCCTTTAGAAGTCCCTTCATCGATGACTTTTTTAAAAAGATCCATGGGCATGTTGCCTAAGTTTTCCTTGATCGCATAAAAAGCGGGGTCCGTCTGAAAACACATGGGGCATTTCAAATTGCACACGCTGGTGGATTCGATGGCCAAATGGACAGGAAACTTGCGAATGATAAAATTATGCGGCATATTGTGCCAGCAGAAACGGTACAAAAGATAACGGACATGTTCACCGCGTCCCACGCGGCGCAAGGCTTCTTCAATTTCCGTCGTGGCAAACGATGTAAAAACGCCGGCCCCCGCTTCATTACCGTCTAAGTGGCCGTTTTTTAACATGCGGATGATCTGGTCATAATGGAGACGATTATTTTCATCCTTTTCTTGACCGGATTTGAGATATTCGGCAATTTCTTCGACGAGAAAACCCAGGCCTTCCTTGAGCTTTTCCGGGGTCAATCGTCCTTCCAGCCGGAATTTGCGTTCCAATAAATCCAGTTTAGTCATTATAAACTCCTTGTTTTAAAATTAACCACGGCGTGCCGGCGCGAAGATTCCAGAGCCTTTTCCACAAAAGCCACGGCCCTATATCCTTGCTTAAAGCCTGTTTCCACGGCCGCGCCTCTTGTAATCGCCGCCGCAAATTCCTGGACTTGTTCTAACCGATCATCCACTTTCTTTAATAAAATCTTTTTTGCCCTAAGCGGTTGCCCTTTCACATCACGACCCGGCCGAAAGGAAATCTCATCACTATCCAACACATAATGCAGGCTTCCTTCGCTGCCATGAAGATGAACATAGGCGCAGGACGGCACATTATAATGATTTGAAAAATAACAAACCGTCCCATTGGCCATTTGCAGAATCGATGTTGAAGTGTCCGGCGATTCAATGGGCGCGCACGTGCGCTGCACTATGCTAAAAAGATTTTTGGCCGGTCCGAATAAATATTCCGCGGTATCGAAAGAATGTGTGCCTAACATGGTCAAGGGACCGCCCCGGCACGTCGCGGCCTTACTGCGCCATGCTCCCGACGGAAAATTGAAAGCCCCGCCGTGGGAATTGACCATTTCAAAACTCACCGGCTGACCCAGTTTTCCTTGCTCGAGCATTTCCTTGATCTTTCGGATTCCGCTTTTCCGGCGATAATTATGCCCCACCATAAAAATTCTTTTTTTTCCCTTTAGCAAGGCTGCAATCTCATCCGCCTCTTTCAAATTTTCCGTCATAGGTTTTTCAACAAAAACATGCTTTCGAGCGGCCAACGCTTGTTTCAAAAAAGAAAAATGCCATTGATTGGGAACAACAATAAAAACCGCGGTGACGTTGGGGTCATCCCAAATTTCATCGACCGTATTTGTCCCCTGAGCACCCATTTTTACCCCCGCTTGAGCGGCTGTCTCCTGATTCGGATGATAACACCAGAGCAAATCAAAGCAACTGCTCTCTTTGATTTTTTTCGCCAGAACCGCGCCATAACCTCTGACTCCGATCAAGGCACAGCCTATTTTTCTTTTTAAAGGGGCCATATCAGTATTTTGGAAAATTGGGAACAACCGCTCTATTCTTATTCGCATAAATGGAAAAAGTTTCTCCAGATTTGAATCGCCGGGAAAATTCTTTTAACATCTTTAAATCGGGATTAAGACCGATGCCGTTTCCTTGCGGCAATTCCACCGTGCCATCTTTCAATTTTGCGTCCCATCTTACCAGGTCCTCTTCATCGCTATTATCATAAAACTGGTGCGGACCAGGCGCACCATGGACAGCGGACATGATCTGCAAGGCGGCGATATAACCCAAGGCGCTTCCGCCATGCGCGCGGCACACAACGGTGAAATCCGCGTCGGTCAAATATTTCGCAATATACCACAACGCGGACAATCCGCCCACTTCATACATGTCTAGAATAAAAACATCCGCCACGCCATTGACCGCGCAGCGCATCACCGCTTGCGGCGACGACAAAAGTTCATTGACGCCCAACGGAAAGGGACTTTTTTTGCGTAGGCTGATGAGACCTTTCTCTTCCAGAACCGGTTGTTCCAAACAAGAAAGATTAAGGCCCCTGCATTCCATCTGTTTAATCGCGCTGAGCGCCGTCGGCAATCGCCAAGCCCCGTTGACATCAACGTGAAGAGAAACTTTTGCTCCAACCTTTTTCTGAATCGTCTCCAGCATTAAAAGATCCTCATTGAGCGAACTGTTGTGCTTGGCCACCTTGGTAAACAAACGGCGATGTCCTCTGGTAATTAATTTTTGGCCATAGTCCGCCATCGCATGAAAATCACCCACCGGAACATTTGGCACAACTGGAATGCGCTGGTGCAGTCTTCCGCCGAATAGCTGGGAGATGTTGACACCATAAATTCTGGCTTGACAATCCAGCATAGCCATTTCCAATGTGGCCCAAACAGCTGCCCCGAGATCATTCATCGTGCCGGTCCGCATCCATCCTCCCCCGTAAAGGACACGGTGCCGCAAAACATTTACATCGATCACACTTTGGCCTTTCAATTCTTGGGCCGCCTTACAGAGGGCATTCCAGCAAATATCCATCGGAAAAAATGCGACCATTTCCCCATAACCGCAAACGCCGGAGGCTGTTGTCATTTCAACCAAAAAAGACGTGGTGCCACTGCGCTTGCTCCAGGTCGTTTCTACACTTTGCGAAAAAGGAATGGAGAACCCTTTGATATCAATTTTCTTAATGACAAAAGAATTTAAATTCATTTTGATCCCCATCGGGTAATATTTCAGGTCCTTACCCATAAATTGATTTTGTAGCCGGAAAAACGGTTTTCCCCTATTAAGGCGCCGATCAGGTTTTATTCTTCATCATTATTTCTGCCAATTGAAAATCTTCGACGGTATCAATATTGACGACCGGCTTACCGTCGTGGTTAATGACCACAGCCATTTTCTTGCCGTACATGCCCGTAAGCGTTTGCGTCGGGGCGCAGTCTCGGTCGATATTAGCACTGCGGATGACATCGCAATAACCGTCATGTTCATAAAGCTCCGGCAAAAGCTGATGTTGATAATAACGGTCGATGGTTTTGCCGGGTAAAAAAGACCGGGCCAAACCATTCTTACCGACCTTAAGCATCCAATAGGGATGAAACCGTCCCACCTCCCGAACCGAGCGGACCGAATCACTCTTCTTTCTCACTAAGGTTTCAATACAACGGTCAATCAATCCTTTTTCCCGTAAGGGCACGGTGGGGCGCAGCCAAACAACGATATCAGCAAAAAAGTTTTCTTCTTTCTCCAGCCACTGCAAGGCGTGCGCAATGACGGGGTAATCCGAAGTTTTGTCCCCGGCCAATTCCGGCGGCCGCAAAAATGGAACATCCGCTCCCGCTTGTCGGCTGACGCCGGCGATCTCTTCCGAGTCCGTCGAAACAATCACCCGGTCAATATAACGCGCACATTGTGCGCTGGCGATGGAATGGGCGATCAACGGTTTGCCGTTTAAAGGCAAAATATTTTTTTGCGGCAGACGTTTGCTTCCTCCCCGGGCCGGAACAATGGCAAGAATTTTGTTTTTTGCAAACATAGGTTATGGGATAGCCTGATCGTTACTCAGCGATTTAAGTAATCCTTCATTACGAAGAATATGATTATTCATATTCATAATTTCGGGGTGGCTGTCTAAATATCCTTTAACCTCGAAAAAGCGGGCGTAAGGATGCAGCCGGCCGTAATAGTTTTCAAATAATGTCCTCAGCATTTCAAAATCTTCGGGTTCATCCAAAACGATCCGGTAATGACCATGATCTTCACTGTTATCCATTTGATAAAGGTTAAATTCCGTTTTATGCGTATGGATATATCGGGTGACATGCTCGGATTCTGAGGCTAACGCGGCGTTGTGATGGCACTTTTCCAAAGTAGAAAATTTCATAATTTCGCAATCCAAACCTTCCGCGAATGTCGGGCCCAGACAAGCATAATCGACGCCGCGCTTTAAATATTCATCGACTAAGCGGTCACAAAATTCCGGTTCAATGAGAGGACAATCTCCGGTTAACCTCATCACATCGCTGGCGCCATACTGTTGAGCAGCTAAATAATAACGTTCAAGAACATTCTCTTCACTGCCGCGAAAGATTGAAACCCCCAAAGATTCCACATACGCGCATAGCGGATCATTTTCAGGATTGATCGATGTCGCAAGAAGGATTTTGTCAATACGTTGCGCGCGCCGCAAGCGCTCAAAAAAATATCCAATCATCGGCTTAGACAAGATTTCCTTCAAAACTTTTCCCGGGAGACGCGAGGAGGACATCCGGGCCTGGACAATAGCGACGATCATGACTTTTTCCAAAGTGTCGGGTTAATCATTTCTTCCGGCATATTAGCAAATAAATTTCTAATTTCCTCATGGGCCGTAGCCGGATATGCCTTACTTTCGGCCTGTAAATTTTCCCTCAATTGATCAACACTTTCTACACCCAAAACAACCTTGACTTTCGGCAAACGCGAAAAGATATAACCCAAAGCCAATTCGCGCGGCGTCAAATCTAACCGTTCGGCCACATCATCGACCTGTTCTAAATATTTCTTTGCCTCCGACAAATGCCCCGGAACATCATCGGGGCGCAGCAATAACAATCCTTGCAAAAAGACACTACGCACATAAACTTCAATATCTCTTTTTTCCGCTTCCTTAAAAAATCCGGCTTTCTCAAAACGCTGGTCCCAAATATTGGCCGGCAGCTGAATCACATCTATCCCAGACAATTTGACGGCCTCGATCGCCCTCTCGACGGAATAAACCGACACGCCGATTTTTTTCACTTTTCCCATTTGTACGGCTTGCCGCATATGGTCGCCTAATCCCTTTTTCCAGTGTTCCAAAGAACTTTCGTTATGCAGTAAAAGTCCATACAAAGACGGACACCGCAACTTTTTCAAACTTTTGTCCACCGATTCTGCCACAACCTTACCGTCTAAATGGTTGATTTGCGGATCCAGCTTACTGATCACCCGGGCTTCATTCGTGATCCCTAATTTCGAAAATGCTTCCCCTAAAACTGTTTCACTGTCACCATATCCTTGCGCGGTATCAAATTCCCTAATACCGTTTTCCCAGGCTTCGCTTACAATCGCACCAGCCATTTTCCCGTCGGGTTTACCCATCCTGTTGGCTATGCCATAGGCCAGGCCCAACTGGACTGTCCCCAAAACAATCCGGCTCATGTTAGTCTCTTAAAACCGCTGCGCGCTGCGGAACCTTTGAGCTGGGCGGCCAAGTTTCCCCGGTTATTAAAATCCACAATGTCTTTAAACGTTGTTTCCACCGCCCGCAGATAACTCTGAACGTGCAACGTTTGATGACTGTACATCGCATAAAAAAGATTGGACGCTAAAAAACCTTTCTCCAGCATGGACTGGACAAAATACGCTTTCATAATCAGAGCATCTGCATACTCAAAAATAAAATGGCTTAACGGCGCTATTCCTCCGACGTGAATCTTAAGTCCGGCGGCCTGGGCCGCGCTCTGCCATCCGTCTTGGACCATTTGTCCTATGGCACACAAATGATCGGAAACTTTACATTTAAGATGTTTTTTTATCATAGCCAAAGCGGCCGCCGGTCCCGTCCTTTCGCTCCAATTCGTGCTGCTGATAAAAGAATCTTCCGCCGCTCGCATAATGTCATCTTTGCCGATCACCGCCGCGATAGGAAAACCATTGCCCAGCGCTTTAGAAAAAACGGCCATGTCGGGGTTAAGCGGCATCGTCAAATGCGCCCCGCCGGTAGCGATTCTGAATCCGGCAGAAATTTCATCGACGATCAAAACAGCCCGCAATTCTTTGGCGATGGCTTGGACGCCTTCTAAGAAATCTTTTTGCGGGTGCTGGCCCCGAATAGATTCCATGACGATCACTCCCAGATCAGCGCGATGTTTTTCCACAATGTCTTTCAAATCCTGCAATTGGTTGTAACGAAACGGGAAGGCGGTCCCCTGTAAAACCTTGGGAACTCCGACGGGATCCAATCCGGAAAGAAGATGTTCGCCCAAGGCATTGTCTTCATTGAGATTGGCCGAAAGATACCAATCGTGCCAGCCGTGATAACCGCAAAAAGCAATTTTGTCTTTTTTGCTGTACGCCCGGGCAATACGGATGGCGATAGTCATGGCTTCACCGCCGGAACGCGCGAAACGGACTTTCCCCGCCCAGGGATGCAACTGGCAAAGCAATTCCGCCAACTCCACTTCCTCATAAGAATTTAAAGAACAACTCGAACCACGATCAATGGCTTGCTTGACAGCTTGGTTTACATCCGGGTCGGCATACCCCAAGACATTCGCTCCGATCCCGGCGATACTCATATCAACATAATGGTTTCCGTCCAAGTCCCAAACCTCGGCGCCTTTGGCTTCTTTGTAATATCCCGGCCACACACCCAAAGAAAACATATCCGGCCGTTTGGATAAGAGTTGGCTCATGCCAGGAATGATCTGCTTGGCGCGGGCCTGCATCTTTAAACAATTCTCAATATTGATCATGATGCTCCAATCACTTTTTTAATAGAAAAAACCACTTTCTCCACTTCCTCATCGGTCATCGCAGGAAAAAGAGGGATGGATAAACATCGTCGGTAGTAGGCTTCCGCGCAAGGACAATCTCCCCATTGGGTTTGAAAAGACTTTTGATAAAACGGCTGAGTGTGGACGGGAATATAATGGACTTGGGTGTGGATCCCCGAATCCTTTAACTCCATCATCACTTGTTGGCGCGATTTGCCTATCGCTTGAAACTCAAACAAAAGCACATACAAATGCAAATTGCTCAAACAGCTCTCCGACTCAAAAGGGATTTGCAAATTTGCGACGCCCGCAAAAGACTGATCATAAATTTCTTTAATTTCTCGGCGCCGCTTTACAAATTCCGGTAATTTCTTTAATTGCGTAATGCCCAAAGCACATTGCAAATCCGTAATCCGGTAATTAAACCCCAGATACTGCTGTTCATAATACCAATTCCTCCGGACGCTGTTTTTCTCGTCGCCTTCGGAGGATTCGAAGGCTTCTGACTTTTGCAGCAATTCATCGCTAAACGTGGTGATCCCGTGCGATCGCAAAAGACAAAGCCGGCGATGCAAGACTTTGTCATTGGTTAGCACCGCTCCGCCTTCACCCGTTGTGATGTGCTTGACCGGATGAAAACTGAAAACCGTCATGTCCGAAAAAGTCCCCAAGCCGATTCTTTTATTTTGATACATCGACCCCAAGGCATGTGAGGCGTCTTCGATGACCGTGATTTTCTTGCCAAATTTCTTCTCCGCAGCGCCGACAATGGCGTAAATGACTTGCATGTCCGCGCTTTGTCCGGCAAAATGGACGGGAATCACCACCTTGGTCTTGACCGAAATTTTTTTTTCCAACGCTTCCGGTGAAATGTTGTAAGTCTTTTCATCGATATCGCTAAAAACCGGTTTGGCTCCGCAATAGACCGCGCAATTCGCGGAAGCGACAAACGTATTGCACGAAGTGATGACCTCATCGCCGGGACCGACGCCCGCGGCCAAACACGCAATATGAAGAGCCGACGTTCCGGAGTTGACCGCAGCGCAAAAAGAAGCTCCCGTATACTTGGCTAACTTGCGCTCAAACTCCTCGATTTTGGGACCCTGCGTCAGATTGGAAGAATACAAAACCTCCTCAACCGCCTTGACATCACTTTCATCGATGGCCTGCCGGCCGTAAGGAATAAAATCCAAATAAGGTCGATAAGATGTTTTTTCCATTTCCGCTAACATGACCGAAGGATAATTCTTGTTTAAATCCCGGACAAAGTGCTCAATGGACTCTTCGATCGTCGGCAAACCATGGCTCAGATTTTTCGTCACCTTGCCCACATCCAAGGATAAATCTTTAGCGCGTTTAGCCTTGAAGGGAAATTGATCAACGGATGCCGGTTTGATCAATGCCGGATCCAGTCCGGCTTTTTTAGCGACCAAGGTCAAAAAATCAAATTTAGAAATGGCCGTGGAGCTTCCGACATTGTAAACCCCCGTTAATTTCTTTTCGATCATTTCGCTGAGCAATGCGGCCAAATCGAATGTGTAAAGGGACGAAAAATAAACATCAGTAAATCCCTGGATCGGTCGATTGGCTTTTAATTCTTCCAGCACCCACTGCGCCAAACTCCTTCGCGGGGATATCCCCCAACCAAAAAAATTCGTGCGTAAAACCAAAGCCCCGCTATTTTTCAAAGCGGCCCGCTCCCCGTCCAGTTTGGTGATCCCGTAATAATTGAGCGGCTTGACCGGATCGGTCTCGCCATGATGACCCTTTATACCGTCATAAACGAGGTCGGTGGAAACATGAATAAATTTGGCGTCTGACTTTTCCAAACTTTTCACCACATTAACCGTCGAAAAAACATTGGACTCAGCGGCGCGTTCGGGTTCCATTTCACAGGACTCGACATCTGCCTGCGCCGCGCAATGGACCACCACGTGGGGGTCAAATTCCCTTAGGATAGACTCCGTGTGATAAAAGGACCGCAAGTCAGCCCAGCGGCTGGAAACTCCTTTGAGACTCACCCGGCGAGAATGATACAAACCCAAAATGTCATATTCATTTTTGAGACAAAACGCCAGATTGCTTCCTAAAAGTCCACTAACTCCCGTCAGCAATAATCGTTGTTTGGTTTTCATGCCTTATTCTCGCTAAAATCCCGCTGAATGTGTTCCTCTGCCAAAACTTCCAACAGATTGATATGATCTTGGCCGTCTTCGGAAGACGAAAATTTCTCAGTGGCAATAAGCAGGACCGCTTGACTACGCTTTTGATTAATGTCATTTATCGTGAAAACTGAAACATCAGCCCAATGCAAATTTTTAATAACCATTTCTACCAAACGCGCAAAGTCCGAATCACCCAGAATATCAAATTCGCGTCGGCCTTTAGCGTAGATATCCCTGATCAACGATTCTAAACGGGTGTTGATCAAACCAATGGAGGCAATAGTATTGATGGTGTATTTGATGGACTTGCGAAGTTTTTCAGAAAGGCCTTTGGGCGTCAGAAGGTATTGGACTTTACGCTTGTTCAACTGCATGATCCGGATATAACCTTTTGCGGCCAAACGGCGGACAAGCATATTGGTTTGTCCCAGAGAAAGATTCATCTGAGTAGAAAGAGCTCTCTGATTCGAGTGAATCTGCTTTCCAATAATGTTAACGAGCTCAAACTCCCGTTCATTAAGGGGTTCGGGGTTCATAATCGGCTACTCTTGGCACAAAGTGGTACCATTTTTAGGAATTCTTTGCCTCGTAATTTTATGAGAATTTTAGTCTAAACCTATGGGATGTCAAGATTTTTTATTCATATAAAAAGGTTTAGAAAAATGTTCAAATTATGAACAAGCTGTCCTTTTAGCATGTCCTTTGCTATTAAAATTCTTATTTTGCTGGATTTACTACAATAAAATTGTGCAGGAACTTAACGGGGAACATCATCCATGGACCAACGGGAAGCCTCAATATCGTAATCAAGATGAATTTTCTCAGCTAACTCACGTAGTTGCTTGACAGTCAGCCAATCTTGGTTGCCATCACTGGTGTAGCGGAAACTTTCCTTACAAAGCTTTCCTCCACTTTTTTTGCCATTGACTAAAAGCTCCTCACGGCGAAGCGGATCGGGCTGGATAATGTAGCATTGCTTAAATTCAACCGAATTACGCGCTTCATCCTCGCTGATCAAGGTTTCGTGCAATTTCTCACCGGGACGGATGCCAACAATCTGGAGTTTGCATTTGGGAGCAATCGCCTTGGCCAGATCCATGATCCGCATCGAAGGAATTCGGGGGACAAAAAGCTCGCCCCCTTTGGATGTTTCCAGGGAATTAATGACAAAATGGACCGCCTGATCGAGCGTAATCCAAAAGCGGGTCATGCGTTCATCCGTGATTGGCAAAATACCCGTCGCAGCGCGTTCTTTAAAAAAAGGGATAACCGAACCGCGACTGCCTAAAACGTTTCCATAACGCACCACGCCAAATTTGGTTCCTTCAGGCGAACTCACATTGGCCGCCACAAAAAGTTTATCGGAACAAAGTTTGGTCGCGCCGTAAAGATTAATAGGATTGGCGGCTTTGTCCGTCGAAAGCGCGATGACTTTCTTGACATTATTGTCAACCGCAGCATTGATAACATTCATCGCGCCGAGGACATTGGTTTTGATATATTCTTCGGGATTTAACTCGGCGGCCGGGACTTGCTTTAAGGCCGCGGAATGGATGACATAATCGATCCCGTTAAAAACCCGCATCAAACGGGGCAAGTCGCGGACATCGCCGAGAACATATTTCAGGCAAGGGTACTTAACGGGGCTAAACGTTTGGCTCATTTCGAACTGCTTTAATTCATCGCGGCTAAAAATAACTAATGACTTGGGCTTGTACTGAGCCAAAACAATTTGGACCATCTTCTTTCCGAAAGATCCCGTCCCGCCGGTGATGAGAATATTCTTTCCGCTAAGCATATATACCATTCCATAAAATTGTTTTAAGAAGAATCCTATTATAGATTTTGTCGGCGGGGTGTCAAGGAATAATGCGAATAAAAATGGGAGAAATATTGTTTTTCTTCCTTGCTTCATCTAAGATGAGTCCATGATTGCGAACGTGAAAAAAATCCCGATTAAAAATGTCGA
>JANPFV010000088.1:0-4704 GCA_031423615.1 Candidatus Omnitrophota bacterium | reverse complement strand
GCATGAAAGTTGTAGATTCATCTGGCCCTCCGTGGTTTTTGATCCTCGCAGATCTTATTATCCACGTGAGGGCTTCTTTTTTAACCTTTTATTCAGAAAAAATGTCTAAAGTCGAGTTAGTATTTTGTAAATAAATCACCCCGCGTTTTACATCTAAATCCCGCCATTTAAGCCCTAAAATCTCACCCCTGCGCATCCCAGTATTCAAAGCAACGATCACAATGGTTCGCAAAGTTCTATTGCATACTGAAAGCAACTTACTAATCTCTTCCCTTTCGAGAAAACGCAGCCGTTGGTTATTCTCTTTGAAGAGTTTAACAGCCTTGACAGGATTAGAACCATTGAATTTATTCCACGCGATGGCCTTGTTAAAAAGACTTTTGAGGCAAGCCAACTGTCGATTCACTGTTGCAGGGGCCACTTCTGCGATCCGATCGGACTTGAATTTCTCAACTAAGTGCGGGGTAATCTCATCGAGGTACTTGCCCGAAAAATGTCTTTTTAAAACCGTAATGAGTTGTGAATCGGTCTTTAACCAAGATTTATTATTTGTCTTGCAGTGCAGTTCTAAATATTCCGCAGCGAAGTCTTCAAACTTGATGCGGCTCTCCTTCTTGACATCCAAGTACTTACCTTCTGCCACCTCGACAACACGCTTCTTTAATATGGTCTCTGCTAAAACCTTACTCGGGCCAATATGTTCTCTCTTGCGTTTGCCGCTAGCGGAGAAATCAATATAAAAATTGCGATCTTGGGCTTTAATCGGGAACACCATAGCACATTGCTCACATTGAAAGCTCTTCAACCTGTCATCGACAAGCTCGTACCGCTTTTGGCAATGAGGACATGTCGCCCGATAATAAACGCCCATTTTTATCCTTTTAGCAATTTTTTAATCTTATCCACGTCTTCTTTAGACCAGTACCGATAATTTCCCATTGGGGTTCTTTTGGCCTTGGGTATCTTACCGGTCTTCTCCCAATAGAACAAGGTTCTCTTTTGAACACCCAAAATAATTTCCAAATCTTTAGAAAAAATCTTATCCTTCACTTTTCACCCTTTTCATACTTTACACCTCACCAACACGCAAAGTCAACCAAATTCTTTTCTGACATAGGCGCATTCCTTGCCTTTAAGCCAGCCATCAATTTTTATCATATCAAACCGGAGCGACTTTCCAAGCTTGATGAAAGGAATTTGACCGCGAAGCGCCCACTTGCGAACCGCATCCTCGCTGACGCCAAGGTAAACAGCGATATCTTTAGCACTGTAAAAGCGTCGTTCCATATTTTATTTCATTCCAATCAATACACTAAGATTTATGATTGCCGCACCTGTCCAATAAAGTGCCATTGCCCATCTTTTCTCAAACAGACAAACCACCAGGATCGCTAGATATTCAAAGATTAGAAGCTTAATAAGCAAATTTGACATGTCCTTATAAGGCTTCCATTTCTAGTTTTGGGACGTTTGGGACGGCATTTTTAAACTCTTTACAATTATTGGCGTTATTTTCTTTATTCTGGATATACAAAAAACTTGAATTTAGGTGTCCCAAATGTCCCAAAATATCTTTTTTAATGACCGCAATCCTAGGAACAAGCGGGAAAAGTGGGGTCCTGACCTCAAATCCCTTTTTTGTCATTTCTTTCACACCAACCAGCTCAAAGATACGCCGCCGGTGCTGTTGTCCAGCTTGTCCTGGAAACAAGACGCAACTGAAGCGACCTTCATCATTGATGATCAGGTGCTCGCCTTTACGATCACATCCATTCTCAGCACAGGCAGGACACCGGGCGATTATTTTTGAGCCCTGGTGTCTTAATTTCTGCAATTTAGTCAAATCTAACCCCATGATCTATCCTTAAATGCTACGTTACGAAAACCTTTAGCATTCTTGTTTTCTCGTTGTATTGAGTTCGATCTAGCCGTCCCGAAGAGTTCCAACATTAAATTTTCTAACTCCCCTGGAAGATCCATAGATGACTTTGGTCTCCAACCTTTAACCGGACAGTATTTTGCGTACGCCACAACAAGCTCGTGAGATGAAAGATCTGAATTTTTATTCTGTTCAACATTTTCCACTAAAAAATGCCGTAAACTATCGCTTTCAGCCAATAAAGCATCCACAATGCCTTCTTGTACTGAATTGCGGCGAATGTCGCCAGTTTCCGCAATATCTTCTAAGAGCATCTTCATCCCCTGTAAAACCCAGTTGAGTATGCCGCTGCCTTCTTCTTGAATCAACGTATCGGCAAAATTCGGAATCTTTTTTAATGGAGCAGGCCCTTCAAACCGGATAATCAACAACCGCCTTTTCCATGCACCAGTGTCGCCATCCAAACGAACCTGAAGGCGTGAATTTGACGTAATTAGAATTGGGAAATTCCCTTGGAATGGAAAACTACCGGTCCCGCATTTTTGTTCAGCGTCAAACCAATCGCCGCCTATTAGGCCCTTAATCACATGAGCTCCTTTTTCCGATAAGAACTTTCCCTGAACGTCAACTCCAACGAGAAGGGTTTTTTTTAAATAACGGTAAAGCTCAAAGCGGTCATTAAGATGTCTTGTGCGTAATTCGGTAACATTGACCTGCCCTACCAAACTTTGGATTATCAAAGCCAATGTTGATTTTCCGCGTGCCGGCAGGCCGTCAAGAATCAGCAACCTTTGGATTAAGTTATTTCCAATCAAACAAAGTCCAGCATATTTCTGCAAAAGCACAGCATCGTCAGGCGTTACCGCAGGACAAAGTAACTCATTTAAGAAACGATCACATATTGCAGAGTCGTTATACGATATCGGGCACTGATTCCTGGAGTGAAAGTGAGGCGAAAATTCACAAAGATCGCTATCTCCGTTTTCTTTAAATACGATAACACCATTAGCCAAGTGAATTATTTTATTACTTTTACGAAATACCCCTTTCCTCTCGCTGATCCCTTTAAGGTGAGCAACGACATGATTCAGAGTACTGTTTGTTCGTTTGGTTTCTAGTGATGGTAAGCCTTGCTGGCGGGATATTTCAAGGATGCGACTCGCGACTTCCTGCTTGATGACATCCTCTGAAATAAGTCTGTAAAGTCCATCATCCTGGTTATAGCGATAAAAGCTGCGTTCATCCGGTTCAAATAGTTCAATATGCTCTGTTTGATGAAGCCCAGCCCAAAAAGCCTGATTTATCCCGATTACACCGTATTTACCAAGATAGTATGGCTCACCGTACTGATCGATGAGTAGTTGATGCTCTGGCACCGTAGTCGGCTTTGAACCATGTGTCGGCATCCAGTCAGGACATTTTTCTAAAATGTTTAAGAAATCCTTCCGTGTGCCACCGGCCGCCAACCAATCCGAAACATCCTTTATTACCGTGCCATCCATATCCGGCATCTCAACAACTTTGACGCTAATATTTGCTGAATACAGCTCCGACGCAACTGACTGTGCGTGTGCCCGGCCTGGATCATCTTTATCTGCCAGCACCACAGCGTCATGGCACCTTGCGAGGGTACCTGTATAAGTGCTTTTCCATTTCCCGGCACCCATCGGACAAGTTGTCGCAATGAAACCCAAGACGGTAAGGTTGTCGACGTCTTTCTCACCTTCACAAATAAAAATTGTTTGACCGGTTCTAATCCCATCCACCAATTCCGGCAATCGATATAAGATCGTTTGAACTTCTTCAAGCCAAACAGCATGAATATTGGGGGAGGCATCAGGGTCATCACATTCTTGGATGCGATAATAGTGCGACTCTCGAGGTTCATACCATCCGCCCTTCAAACCCCAAGCAAAACTTTTGGCATAAGGACGTCTTTGAGCAAAAATTTTTGACTCAAACCGAACAACTTGAAATACTAAATTTCCGGCTGAGTCTAAATAATCATAAACCTTTGAAATGATTTTCTCTGCGGACATGACGTACCTCTTTCATTAACATTTTCATAACGCCTCAATGTGATTAAAGTTATTCATTAACGCCGTATATTTATCAACAACGGCCTTGGTGACTAAAGCCCCAGCACTTTTTTCGATGGGATAGAAGCAATTTACAACCTGTCCTGAAGCTAACTTTTTGTTTGGAAAAACGAGCCGAAAACCTTCCTTTGTCGATGGTGCAGAGTAAATCGCAATATTCCCACAGTAAAATTGACCGTTAATAACAACAGAAGCAAACGCAACTAAACCATCATGCTGCTTGATGGGGACGATCTGGATCTCAGAGATTACCAATTCGCACATAGTCATCACCTCTTTCTGATCAAAATAATATCTCAGAACTTTATGATGACAAAAAGATGTGTTCTATTTTGGAAATTAGAAAATAGGATACTCTTGCAGCACAATGAGTTACGTAATAATAAATTATTGCAAAGGACTATCAGTGGTGGTGATATCGTGCTTTGATTTGTTCGGGGGAAAAGTCTAAATGGAAAATAACATTTATAATATCAGCAATGGCTATAAAAGTTTTTTCTTCTATGCGATCCTTCTTCAGCCACTGATCCATTTTCTCATCTCGAAAACAAGGATTTAACTTTTTAACCAATTCTTTTAGAGCAATTGTCAAATGTTGGCTTCTGGGTTTTCGGTCCAATCGATTTCTTAGGAGTATCCCGTCGATATTTTGCCCTCTAATTGCTTCAATATTCAACGATCTTTGCCTTAGACAGTCACCAGCACGTCTTGTTTTCCTTCAATCTT
>JANPFV010000087.1:0-5451 GCA_031423615.1 Candidatus Omnitrophota bacterium | reverse complement strand
CTTTGGTGTTTTTTTAACTGCATTGCTACACACCAAAATAACACCTTCGGAAAGTCCTTGTCAAAGAACTAAAATTGCACTTCGATTCGCCAATATTTACATTCTCCCTTGTGACCGTAAGGTCATGAAAGATTCATATCTCTAAATTGCTCTTCCAAATCCGGACCTACATCCCTGAATCGAGCAATCTGGTTTTGGGCTTGCGTAATAAGTTTACGGTTAGAATTCATTGCCTCTAACGGCCCGGTGGCATTTGTAATTCTTATCGCCTTATTATCTGCTGATTCTCGCCCAAAGGATTGCAAAACTTTAAACCCTGCCTGAGCTTGCTCATATTGAGCACGCCAATAATTTGCAAGGCTCACATATCTAGTTTGAAATACGGGATGGTCAAGGCTATATTGGTACATTGCCATATCTCTAAATTCCGGAGAATTAAGAAGTAATTGACCAATGACATTGTTTGAAAGGCCATTACGAACCACTCGATCAATATCCCTTGCTATCTCATCTTCTGAACCCTGCGGAACTCCAGGAAGATTTTTAATTGCGTCGTATGCCAGCTTTAAAGCTTTCGCCCTCGAATCCAACTCTTGTGCGACTATATTCTCAGCTTTAGTATCAGGGACAAATAAATTCAACACTTCCCTTTGCTGCGCATTCCCCGCCGCAAAAAACTGTGCCCTCATCACCTCCCGATCTACCGCAAACACCCCGCTCGACGCCGACAAGTTAGCCATTTGGTTTTGGGCTCGATCAATAGTCTTGCGATTTAAAGCCATTCCTGCTGAAACATTCGGACTTTTGGCTGAATCAAAGACGTTTACCGCTTGGAAATCTTTTTCTTGATTCAATCTTCTTAAAATTTCTAACCCTGCCTCAGCTTGATTTGCGAGTCCACCCCAATAACTATCCACATAGAACCTGCTAGAACCACTCGCCCCCACTACAGTAGCACTAATCCTGCGCAGGATAATATCACGGAATGCACCCGAATTTTGGAGCAATTGACCAATTCTCGTTTCAGGAAAGACGAAGATGTGATTGATGTCTGGGCTTAAAGCGGTAAGAGTTTGCTCTATTTGCGATCGTAACTCCTCACTGTCAACCTCGGGACCTTTAACAGCGTTTGGCATTTCATTCCATCCATCTATGAAAGCAAGCACCACTTTTTGCCTCCGAATTCCTCCAGAACCATACACGTAAAGTAGCGTTGCCAGAAGTTGTCGTTGATTTTCGCCAGCCTTAATAAATTCAGTCTTTATTTGGCCATTTGTCATCGTATCCAAAGAAGATGACGCCGACCCGGAATCAAGCTGAAGAAACATGTTCTCGGCTTCTTCAACAATTCGGCGATTTTTAGCAAGTTCTTTTTTAGCTTCTTCAGCTTGAGCACCAGGCGAAACTGATTGGATTTTCAATTCCCAGTACTCTTGACTCATTGTAACTATCAGGCTTTGGCGGGCCAGACTTGCTTGCTTTTCTTGCTCTTGTAAATATTCTTTTCGCTTATTATTACCAGCTTCGTTTTTTGTATCAAATTGGACAAACGCCACAACATTATCTCTAAATTGTGGATTTGCAACGAGCCATTGTCCCAGCTGGGTATTCCCAATATCTCCGGAGTTGTCTAGAGCACTTTGAATATTTTCTATGACCTTATCAGAATTAAAATCCCGCACGAGACCAAAGTTCGAGAACTGAAAAGCACTCTGCAAAGCCAGACGAAGGCCTTCTTTATTACTCGCGCCCTTTAAAGCAATAATTTCCCCAGCTAATTGCGCTTGAGCTAAATGAGACGTTAACATTAACGACTTATTCAACTTGTTCTTCTCAGCGATTACTTTATATCTATCCACCGCGCTCGACGCGCTCATTGAACTTTCTGCAACGGGAACTTTCTTTTTGAGGGCTGCGCCATCCTTACCGTTAGCTTCCGCTCCCACCACCTCCGCTGAACTCATCCTACCGGAACCCCCGCTTAAATTCCCCAGCCGGTCCAGCAAAGTCGCCGGATGACCCACGGCGAGTACCGAACTGGCACTTTCACCAAATTGGACCCCTCCGGAAAAATATTTTCGCGGCATCACCTCTCCCGTCGCACCATTCGTATCTTCCTTAATAACGTTGTACACACCCTTTTTAAACGCCGCCAAATACTGATTGTAAATCCTCTGCTTCATTTCCTTATCACCGCTTTCGATACCTAAAACCTTGCCTTTGTCGGCATACACCTTGCCCAACAAACTTTCCTTCAAGGCCTTCTTGTACCACGCGGCCAGAATGACCGAATTATAAACCTGACGCACATCGGCAAAATTTTTGCCTTCATTGATTTCTTTTTCGATATTGGGAAGAATGTTTTCTTTAAAAACCTGGGAAGAAATCCTGCTGACATCCGGCGACTGATCTTTGACACCCATATTTTTCATCGTCTCATATTCGTCAGCCATCATGACTTTCAAACGTTTTTTGCTGACAACGACAATGCCGTCTTTTTCCAATACCTCGGCCTTTTGCGGAATGATCCAAACTTTGTTAAACGTGTTCATCGGCACATCGGTCGTTCCCAGCTTGCTCTGCACTTGGTTCTTAACGTCCGTCCAAAATTCCTTGCCCAATTTTTCATCCGGGTTTGTCAATGATGAGGCCAATTGCTTTAAAATATAATCCTGCTCGAGCATGGTCTTGCCCATGGCCGTTGTCCCCAGAGCATCGGGAACAATGCGGTCTTTTTCCGTCGGCGAAAGATTGACCCAGGACTCTTTGTCGGGTATGGTCAAAGCGGCAAAAAAATATTTGACTAACTTTTCCGTTTCGGCTTTTAATTGTTCCTGATTAAGTTTCGCCTGGCCGTGATCAATAATGAAATCAAACAAAAGAGGATTTTCGGGATGGACTTTAAGACCCAAGAGGACGGGTGGTTGATAACCGGGGGTGAGTCCCACGGGCGTTCCGGGTAACGGGAGCACTTGCGCTCCGGCCGGTGAGACAATTAAAGAACTCGTAAAACACACCATCACAATCAAGCTCATCACTCTTCGCATCGTACAATCCTTTTTTGCTGGTTTTAGACAAAAAGAAACGCGGAAGGATTTCCTCCTCCACCCTTGAACGATATAAATATTAAATGAGAATTAGATCTGCTGAAATATACAGATAAGGTACATAATTAAATATAAACAAAAAAAATCTAAAAAGCAAGTTTTTTTACTTCCACTTTTATTGACCTAAAATATTCAAGCGAAAACGTTTTTAAAAAAAATGCCTTCATCAATTGCTTTCTTGCTTTTCATCACATATATTCAATATAAGTCTTAAACAGCTCTGCGACCCTTTGAATTGTTCAGAGGGATGTAACGTATATTATGAAGAAACCGCTCTTATATCTTTTTGTGTTGTGTCTCACCACCTCTCCTCTTTCAGGCTGGGCTGATGATTTTAATTTGACAGCGTTTTATCCTACCCCTAGCGGAAATTATAAAAATATCCACCTGACCCCTCGTCCCGCCCTCGCCTCAAACAACTGCCATATCGGAACGATCTATGCCAATGCGGACGATAACAGCCTTCCTTATTATTGCGGGCCTTCGAGTACGGGACTATTGTCTCATTTCACCCCTTTCCCCGGACCATGGATATTAACTGGATCACAACTTTATCTTACTGACATTTCCTCACCGGCCAATAAAAAAGTGGGGATTGGCACGGTGGCACCCATTTTCAAACTCACCCTTAATCTCGACGGCGGAATTTTGGCGGACAATATTTCTGGATCCTCATCGGCATTGCCGGTTTCCGGCGCGGGAACAAGGATGTTTTGGTATCCAGCTAAAGCGGCTTTTCGCGCGGGATATGCGACGGGGGCCGAATGGGATGATGTCAATGTCGGACTTTATTCCATGGCTATGGGATATGGAAATCAAGCACTAGGACAGAGCATCACAATTTGGGGAGGGCAAAATAATTCAGCCTCTGGAGCGGTTTCGCCAGCCGCCTGCACGATCGCCGGGGGGAAAGGCAACATTATAGCTAGCACGTTCGGACAAATTCTCGGCGGAGAAGGAAATACAGCGGGTGGGGTAGGGGCACGCATCTCCGGGAAAAATAATGCCAGCAATGGAGATTATTCGGTGGTGGGCGGCGGGGAAAACAATACCGCTGCAAATGTAAGTGCCGTTGTATCCGGGGGTTTAAACAATAATTCCGATGGTTCTTATTGCACCGTTTCTGGGGGCAATCTAAACAAAACCCCTTCAATTAGATCCTATATTACAATTTCCGGCGGTGGCGGTGCTGCTTATAATGCAAACAATTACAATGATTATTCTACAATAGCCGGTGGGATAGGGCATGCCGTCGGTGGGTTATATTCTGCGGTTGGTGGCGGTCGAGACAATCAAGCCGCAGGAAATTATTCCGTTATTGCTGGCGGCCAACTCAATCAAGCTCTTGCCCCTTACAGCGTCATCGCGGGAGGATTTACCAACACAGCAAATTGCGCGGCTGGATATTGCACAGTCCTCGGGGGAAGTAATAATGTGGCCAGCGGAAATTATGCTACGGTTCTCGGCGGCGCATCCAATACGGCCTCAGGAAACTACGCCATCATTCCCGGAGGTTCCAACAATACCGCCGGTGGAGCATATTCCTTGGCCGCCGGAAAATTCATGAATGTTTCCGGCGCCAACACCTTCGTCTGGGGCTACTCCAACGCTGCGATCCCGGCGATCACAACCGCTAATGCCATGATCATTTATTCAGGCTCCATGGGAATCCGCGACACCAATCCCGCAGCGCTCCTTGAAATCAATGGCAATGGCTCTTCCGATGATTATCTTAACCTTTCCAGCACCCAGGCTGCAACTGGAAATATTTTAACTGTTAAGAATAATGGCAAACTCGGCGTTGGCATTTCCAATCCCAGCCAACCGCTAGAATTTAGCAATGGCGCTTATGTTGCCAGCAATGGCACTTTCATGCCCGCATCCAGCCGCCGATACAAGGACAGCATTTCTGATCTAAATTTTTCCATAGCCCACCAGGCCTTTGCACAACTTGCTCCGGTGCGTTTTCGATACAACAATGAACCCGAGGAGGAGTATTTGGGTTTTATTGCAGAAGATGTTCCAGATCTCGTCATACAAAAAGACCGGCGAGGGCTGGCACCTATGGATATCGCGGCGGTTCTAACAAAAATCATTGCTCAGCAACATAACGTTGTAACTCAACAGCAACATGAAACCGAACAGTTGTTAAACCAAATCAATATTCTTAAAACCCGAATCAGAAAAAAAGCGCGGCAATAAATTTATGAATCTTTCATGACCTTACGGTCACAAGGGAGAATGTAAATATTGGCGAATCGAAGTGCAATTTTAGTTCTTTGACAAGGACTTTCCGAAGGTGTTATTTTGGTGTGTAGCAATGCAGTTAAAAAAACACCAAAGG
>JANPFV010000086.1:0-24549 GCA_031423615.1 Candidatus Omnitrophota bacterium | reverse complement strand
AAATTCTCCAATATTCAACATTCCTAAAGATACTGCTGAAAAAGGCTATTTAAAGAAGACAAAAACGATCCCGATTGCTTAAGAAATGTTTTTTGTTAAAAATAATGCTGTATTTTGAGTTCTAATTAGGAGTTCGGGTTTTTAGGCCCGTAAATAATACTAGATTTTTTTATTTATTTATTGTATAAAATGATCTAATTTACAAGTGGACGGGGCCACTCTGCTCCTTAGGTTCGCCAGCAAGCGAATAACAATCCTAAAAAGGACACATGTACGGATGAATAAAGTGAAAGATGCTAAAAGCCCGGCTTTTGGTTATCAGTTGCTTTTGGATTTGTATAATTGCAAAGAAGGCGCTTGCGATGATTTAGCGCTCTGTTATAAATTCTTGGATGATATCGTGGGATATTTGGGAATGGAAAAACAATCTCCGCCCAATATTTTCCGCAGTGATGAACGGCTTTTTCCGGAAAAAGCGGGCCTTTCCGGGTGGGTTCCGTTGATTGAAAGCTCGATTGTCATCCATACGCTGACCGTCAAAAACTTCATTTCTATCGACATCTATTGCTGTAAGGCTTTTGACGTCGAAGCGGCAAAGCAGTTTTGTAATAAGTTCTTTACTCCCAAGAAAACCGACGCCCAATATATGGAACGCGGCCAGGATTATTTCAAAAGCGATTCCAATTACCATTCCGTGAGCGTCAAGAAATCCGCGGGAAAGAGTCCGCAGATTGAACTTCATAAAAAAGAACCGCAGCTGGCAGCGAAGTAATATTATTTCCGAAAAAATCAAAGAGGGGATTGCGGTTGCCGTAATCCCCTCTTTCCCATTGTTGCGTCCTGAAAATACTTCACCTATGAAATCTGAATCCATCATTATTGTATTGCTCATCTTGCTGGGAGGATGTTCACCGGTCATGGATTCTCACCCCCAAAATGGACCGGCGAAAATATTTAACGATAAAAGTAAGGTGAATTCAAAAACGTCCGTCGTGTTCCCAAGCCCGGTGCCGGGACGCAAGATCGACAAGTTTTACGACGGGGAGGGAAATTTATTTTCAGAAACTGATTTGTTTTCCGACCCCAGCAATGGTTTTTACCGAAGCTATCACCGTAACGGTCGAGTAGCGCTGGAGGTGCGTTATCGAAATGGCTTGGTGACCCATGACAAAGCCTTTGATGAAAAAGGCCGGCCGATTTTTCGTCAGGGCAAGGTTAAAACATATTATGCGAACTGCCATCTGGCCTCGGTTGAACACTATCGTAACGATGCTAAAAATGGAAAAGCGGTTTATTACAACACGGATGGAGTAACCGTCGTGGACATTTGGAATTATATGGACGGCCGCAAGGTTGGCGAACATATCCGTAATGACCGGTACGGCCATTTTTCCTATAGCGAAGATTGGGGTTATCCAGCAACTTATGTCCAGAAGTTTCAAAATATAATCAAGATTCTGGGTGGCTTCTTGGTTCTGGGTTTGTCAGGTTTGATTTTTTATATGATTAAAAGCAGAAGAGCAAGGTCATAAAAGATTTGTTTTGAGTCCTGATCGACGGTAATAGGGCACTTTCCGCCAAGCCCTGACAAGCTTGTTTTGAAAAGTTTTATGAGCCTACGCATAACAAAGAAACAATTTTTTGTATGGGGTATTCTGGCAGGATTCCTTATCAGTTCTATTCATTTTCTTTTTATGCTCAAGGGGATGAATGTTATCCGCACCTTTACGGGTGAGCGATTTTTTGGGTTTGATAATCAGCGAGAAGTTTATAAGGTTTTCTATCACATTTTTAGCTATGCGCCCTGGTTCGTGATTTTGATTTTGTTCATCTGGGGCGTCATAAAAAGAAATATTTCCCTTTCCCTTTCTTTCGGCACAGGATATTTATTATTTTATATGGCTGTTTTAAGTTTTATTTTCTTCGGTCCCGTTGTTCATGATTATGCAACGCGGCGTCCTTTTGACGCTGCTTTATGGAAAGCGCCCTCGTCGGTGCATGGTGAGAGTAACGACCCTGTTAAAACGAGAATGGTTGACGATCTGCTCAATAGAAAAATTTTGATTGGAATGTCTAAAGAGGAAGTCATATCTCTGTTGGGCCAGCCCACGCAAGAAAATTATTTAAGTTTTGATGATTTTATGTATTGTCTAGGTCAGCAAAGAAGAGGGGTCCTGAGGCTTGATTCGGAATTGTTAGTGATTTCATTTATCAAGGATAAGGCTGTTGCGACGAAACTTATTCCTTAAATATCAAAGGGAAAAAGGTAATATGTTGACAATTAAACAGTTGAATAGTAAACTAATTGGCGCATGGGTCAAAAATGCAAAGGGAATGTCTCGCTGCGAGGATTAAAACTTTAAGATAAGCGTCCATGTTTTCACTTTCTTCTAAATTATGGCTGATCCTTTCCGTCGCAATGGTGGCTGTCGGCGGGTTAATCTTTTATAAGAAACAAAATCATCTTCGTCTCATAGGGGGAAAAATATCCAAAGCCAAAGTGGTGTGGCTATGTTTAGCGATATACATTTATTTTCCCGTAATGACATTATTGGTTTTTGAAAAATCTCTCCCGCGAGAATTTCAAATAATTTTTGGTTCCGTCTCAATATTGATGTGGTTGCGGGCCGCAGGAGAGTTGTATTTGCTCTATGGAATAAAGCAATGGTCGCCTCTCATGGGAATAGGTCATAATATGCTTTGCTTATCGGTGATCTTTGCTGAAGTCAGTTTTTTAAAAATATTTTTATACGATTCTTGGCCCTTGGAACTGCTCTTGGGATTGATGTCCTGCTGCTTAGTCTTGGATTCCTATTACGCCTATCAATTCCGAAAAATTGTTCACGCAAAAACCAAGGGAGCAGAGGGTTTGTGGTTTGCCGACGATGAACGAGAATGTTTTCGTCGCCTTAATACACTCACGGGTCGGTGGAACTGGATTATCATTTCAATTCTTATTATTTCTTTGTGGGGTATTTTTAAATGATTTACTTTGATCCACGAAAATGGACAGGAAGTTACCGTTGGCCGCCTTTTTACGATCCGCGCTGGGCCATTGCGTTTCTATTGGGTACTTATACGGTTTTAGGATGTGTTTTTTTAGGATTTAGCCGCAGTCCTTTGCAGATTTCCTTGGGTCTCGTTTTTGGAATGGCCTTGGATGCGGTCTTGTCTGGATTGATCCGGGGGGAAAAATCATTTCCGTTATCGGCTGTTATTACCTGCCTGTCTTTGGCGATTTTGCTCAATTATTCTTTAGGTTATTATTTTTTGTGGACGCCCATTTTTATGGCCATAGCTTCCAAATATCTCTTGACTCTCAATGGCAAACACATTTTCAATCCGTCGCTATTTGGCATCTGTTTCAGTTTATGGATTTGTAATGAATTCGTCAGTTTAGCGCCGACCTATCAGTGGTATGGAAGCGTTCAAACGGCCTTCACAATGCTTATTTTTGTGGTCACCGGCGCCGTGCTGCTTTTTTTATTTAGAATAGAGCGGCATTGGCTGGTGATTTCGTTTCTTATTTTTTATACGCTGCAAACAGCATTGAGGAGTTATATCCTCCGCTACCATATTCCCGCCGGGACGTTATTTGTAGGAACATTAACTTCGCCCGCTTTTTATCTTTTTACCTTTTATATGATTACGGACCCTAAAACAAGTCCGCCGACAAAGCGGGGTCAGATTCTTACCGGCATGAGCATTGCGCTTTTTGATTTGTATTACCATACGAAGTTCAGTATCTTTACTTTCTTTTATGCGGGAATGACAGTGGCATTGACGCGGGCTTTGATGGGGTATTTTCAAAATATAAAAAACCAAGGAATTCTTTATCTCCGGCATGGTTTTAAGCCATGGATGACGCGCCTTGTGCTTATTGGTATTCTCGCCGTTCCGATGGCCGTATTGTTTCATCTGGGAATGCCGCGCACGCATCTTGTGCCAATAAAAAATTTCCGTTTGGAATCGATCCCGAGTGAATATTCTGGGATAGGAGCAAGGAATGGGCATATTATTGAGCAAAGCGACCCGCGCGTCCGGCATGTTGCGAAATGGCTTTTGTCGGTGGGCGATGCGGTTGCCAGCGCGGATGTGGATTTAGACGGGAAAATGGACTTGTTTTTTACCCAGCCTTTAAAATCTCTCGAATGGCGGGGCAAACTTTTCCTTAATAAAGGAAAATTCAAATTTGAAAAAGTGAGCCTTCCTGCCCTGGAAAAGTACCTGGGCGATTTCAAACAATACGGTATTCCGACGTTTGCTTTGTTTTTTGATTACGACAATGATGGAGATAAAGATTTGTTTGTGGGCTTTGCTTATGGGAAAAGCCATTTCTTTGAAAATAGCATTATTCCCGACGGAAAGTTGTCCTTCCGCGAAGTGCCCGTTCCCTTTTTTATGGAGAATAACACCATGTGTGTCGCGGGTAATGCTTTTGATTTTAATAAAGATGGATTTCTGGATCTTTTCGTGGCGAATGTGCTTCCGCCTTATCTTAAAGATTATAAAGGTAAGGTCCCTTTTTCTCTTTTCAATTTGCCGCCGCCGGAATATCCCAAAGACCGTCGGATGCTTCACTTTATGCATGAGTCTTGGCATAATTCTAATAATGGCGGGAAAAATTATTTGCTTCTTAATGAACACGGGAAAGTCTTTAGCGTTTTGGACAGCGACAAAATAGGTCTCAAGGAAACCCGCTGGAGCTTGAGTGTGGCCGAAGGCGATCTTAATGGCGATGGCTGGCCCGATATCTATATTGCCAATGATTTCGGCCACGATGATTGTTATTTGAATATCCGTGGACAAAGGTTTGAAAGAAAAGAGGGAGGTTTTTTTAATGACTTGGGCCGGGACACGTATAAAGGCATGAACGCCAGCATCGCTGATATCGACGGAAATTTGCAAGAGGATGTTTATGTGAGCAATGTTTATCACCACGCTCAGGCGGAGGGAAGTCTGTTATGGATGAATGAAAGTAAAAATAAAGAGTTGATTCTCAAAGACAAGGCCGCTCAATACGGGGCTCTTAATCCTAACCGTTTCGGCTGGGGGGCCGCCATGGTTGATATTAATTTGGACGGAAGAACCGATATTCTTCAAGCCAATGGAATGGTTTCCGATATATGGGACAAGTTATATGACAAGCCGACAGATTATTGGTACTACTTTGAGAAGGTAGCGAGGGCTACCCCGGACATTTTTGGTTATGCCGATCAATGGCCGGATATCCGCGGAGCGTACATTTTTCCCGATGAAGCGGACCGGGTTTATTTGAATTATCAAGGTAAGCAATTTGAAGATGTGGCGGACAAGGTGGGCTTTAATCACCGGGCTAATACCCGGGGAATCGCCGCTGTGGATTTAGACAACGATGGTGATTTTGATGTTGTCCTTACGGATCAATTTGGCGAACCTAAACTGTATGAGAATAAGATTTCTGGCCAGAATTGGATTGGATTTGATCTGATAGGAGATGGCCAAAGAACAAATAAAGATGCCATTGGAACAAAGGTCTGGTTGTATTATAAAAGCCAGGGAGAAGAAAAAGTCCAGTTTCAGGAAGTCCATCTGTCCAACGGTCTTTCGGCCCAAGGGGATCGCCGATTAATTTTTGGCTTGGGAGAAAATCATAACCGTGTTGAGTATGTGCATTGTAAAATTGAATGGTTTAACGGACCTACCCAGTGGGTCAAAAATTTGGAAATGAATCGCTATCATTTAATCAAAGAATAAAAGGAGAGGACTTTATGCCACATATATCACTTCCCGAAGGAGTGCCAGGAATCATTGGGCCTATGATGGTTTATCCGGAAACTGCTCAATATTTAAACGGGCTGGCAGAAACTTTGCTTAGAGGCCCAGAGTCTTTAACGCCTGCTGAACGAGAGATAATTGCCACTTTTGTTTCTTCGGGGAACGAATGTTATTTTTGCATGAGTTCTCACGCCGCGGTAGCAAGACACTTGCTGGGGGATAAAAGCCAGATCGTTAATGACGTCATTAAAGCCTATCAGAATGCGGAGATCAGTGACAAAATGAAGGCCCTCTTGAATATAGCTAATAAAGTCCGACAAGACGCAAAAACGGTGACGGCGGAGGATGTCGCCCAAGCCCGTTTATGCGGTGCCGATGATAAGGCTATTCATGATACGGTATTGATCAGTGCCGCATTCTGTATGTTTAATCGCTACGTCGATGGATTAGCCACGTGGGCTCCGCGTGATCCGGCGGCCTATGATAAAATTGGAGAAATGTTAGCCGTGCGTGGGTATAGGAATGCTATACAAAAAAATTGATTGAGGACCATTGAATGTCGACGGCATTTATTATTAAGGCAACGGATTTTTTAAGCAGTCTGTTCTATGGGTTGTTGCGTTCCAAGACAGGGTTTTTAAATTCGCGAGTCTGTCATATGACGGAACTGGGTTTTCAAATCCGGTCTTTTCTGTATTTGTATCCCAACGTGGAGCACTGGAAAAATAATAAAGAAATTTTTCCCGCGGTGATTCAGGTCCAAACCCTTAATCGTTGCAATGCGGCTTGCCGGATGTGCCCGTATCCTTACACCACTCATCAAGAAACCGAAAGATCCATGCCGGATGATCTTTGGGAAAAGATCGTTCAAGAATGCGCGAAGGAATCTTCCTGTAAGATTCTTGTTCCGATGTCAAAAAACGAACCCTTGCTGGATAAGAAATTGCCGCAGCGCATTAAACAGTTTAGACAGCTGGCTCAGCCGCATCAAATAACGGAATTGGTGACGAACGGAGAATTACTGGACGGTCCTTTGCTGAAGAATTTGGCCGACAGTGGACTGGATTTGATTACGATCAGTTTGAATGCGACAAATAAGGAAACGTATCAGAAAACCATGCACAACCTGGACTGGGAAAAGGTCCAAAATAATATCAAAGAGATTGAAGGATTGGATTTAAGTCAGATCAATGTTTTTGTTCGTTTAATCCGACAAAAAGATAATTACCGGGAAGTCAAAGCTTTTAAGAAATCTTGGAAAAAGAGAGGATTCAATGTCCTGATTTATGGAATCAACAACCGTTCCGGTGCTGTTAAGAAATTTGAACAATTGCTGGAGCCGTTTCATTGGTTTGAACGTATCAAAAGAAAAATGTTGGGTCAACTGAGTCAAAAAATCTTTCCTGTTTGTCCTTATTCATTTTCAATGGGAAATATATTGGCCAATGGCGATATGCCATTGTGCGTCAATGATTGGCATAACCGGGAAATTATCGGAAATGTCCGTCAGCAGACGATCCGGGAAATTTATAATTCACCCAAGGTCAATAAGATCAGGAAAATGATGTGCCAGGGCCGTTATGATGAAATTGCGCCCTGCCAGAATTGTTCCTTGTGGAAAAATAATCACTGGTTTTAGAATATGGATCGACCCTTCAATAATTCTAAAATTTTGGCCAGCACATGGTTTGCTTTGATTCCGTCGAGCGCTCTTAAGCGAGACCGGATAAAGAAAATCAAACTCTTTGATCGGGAAATCATTTTATTTAAAAGTGGCGACGGCGAAACTTTTGCTCTGGATAACCGTTGCGCGCATTTGGGAGCGGATTTGAGCCTGGGTTGTATTTCCGGCCGGACAATTCAATGCGCTTTTCATCATTGGACTTATGACGGAGAGGGACAATGCCTCAAAATTCCCTCGCAATCCGCCATCCCCGACTCAGCAAAAGTTTTCTCCTATCCGGTCCAAGAAAAATATGGTTATGTCTGGATTTTTAATGGTCGCAAACCAACCTTTCCTGTCCCCTATTTTGCCGATGAAAAGACCCAGCCGGTCTGTGTCTTCCATTTGCCGCAAATGACGTTTCATTGCCATCCTAACATCTGTACGGTTAATGGGCTGGATATTGAACATATGCGTTGTTTGCACCACATGAAATTTCTTCAGGATCCCCAATTGCAACGCATCGATGATTTTCGAGTGGCGGTGAATTATAAAATGGCTTTTAACGGCACAAGTGTGATGGACAGGTTTGTGTCTTATTGGATGAAAGATTTTGAAATGCAATTTATGACGTGGGGCGGCAATATGTCGACGGGAGAAGTTTTTCATCCGCGTTTTCCCATCAAGATGGTTTTTAACCATACCCTCCAAGCGGATGGAAGCACCGTTTGCCGCACATTTTTTCTGATGAATAAGGGGGCTCAGGCTCCCTGGGATTTATGGAAACTGCCTTTATTGTTTATTATTATGCAGCATTTCTTAATCGATGATATGGAGCTGTTTAATTCCATCCGGTTTTGGCCGCGCTTGGTCCAGTGCGATGAACCGCTGCGCCTTTTTATGGATGTCGTGAACCAGGAAGAACATTTTCATCCCCATAAAAATTATGGAGCCATGATATGAGAGAACAATGCGGCACGCTTAAAAATTATTGGTATGCGGCGGGATTGTCCAAGGAATTGAAAAATTCGCCTGTCCGGCGGGAAATTTTAGAAACACCTATCGTTTTATGGCGGACGGCAGATGGAACTGTTTCAGCCTTGCTGGACCGGTGCTGTCATCGCCATGCCCCTTTGAGTCATGGCAGGATCGAGAACGGTTGCCTGGTATGCCCGTATCACAGTTGGAAATATGATAAGGACGGCTGTTGTGTCGAAATCCCGTCGGAAGGTCCAAATCAAAACCGATCTTCTCAGAGCATCCTTGAGAAATTTCCGGTTGTGGAACGCGATGAGTTGATCTGGGTGTGGATGGGAAAAGATTTGCCGCCGGACAAAGAACCCTTTTCTATGCCTTTAGGCGATTCCCGGCAATGGCAGCATTATTACATGACCACGATGTTTGCCAATAATGTCACCAATCTCGTTGAAAACTTTATGGATGTTCCCCACACCTTAAGCGTTCATAAGGGCTGGTTTCGCAGTGAAAAGAAAATTCCGGTTCCGACGATCATTGAACGCAGCGAGAACAGTGTGGAAATCACGTATAATCAGGCCAATGACACCATAGGCTTTACAGAAAGAATCCTTAATCCCCGAAGATTACCCATGATCCACACCGACAAGTTTTTTATGCCCAATGTTACCCGCGTGGATTATGCTTTTGGAGAATATGAACGGGCCTTGATCATTACCAGCACCTGTACGCCGGTTAGCGCCTATCAGACCTTGGTGTATACGCTCATAAGTTTTAAATTAGGATGGTCCAATGCGCTGGCCAAGATTATTCTGCCCTTTTATACAAGAAAGGTTATCAATCAGGATGTCTGGATTATGGACCTGCAGGGAAAGAATTTGCAGAAATTTAATAAGACGGAATTTATGTCAACGTCCGTCGATACCATGCATCTTTATATTGAAAGTTTAAGAAATTGGGCTCAGCAAGGAGGCTTTGGTCCCAAGCCTAACCCCATGAAGAAAAAAATCGATTTTTGGATTTGATGAGGCTTGCACAAAAGCCGATGAAAAACAAAACCTTACACTTTCAATTGTTGAATCTTTCCGAGCTTGCTCCCGCGCAAGTTAAGCGTATGTTTTTTCTTATGTCCCAACATTATGATGGAGTAACCGAGGATTTGTTTTTGCATGATTTAGCCAATAAACAATGGGCCGGTCTTTTAAAAGATGAGCAAGATCAGATTCAGGGATTTACAACCTTTGTTATGAACCCGAGGAATTGCCAGACCGCATTTTATAACATCGTTTTCTCGGGAGACACAATTATTGCCCGTCAGTATTGGGGAACTTTTGAATTGGTCCGGGGGACGGCTTATACCTTTGGGAGGATGCTGGCCATGGACCTTCAGAAAAAACTTTTTTGGTATTTGATGTCTAAAGGCCATCGGACTTATATGTATCTGCCCTTATTCTTCCGTCGATTTTATCCTTCTTGCGATCCGCAAAGACAGTCCGATGATTTTGATATTGCCAACCGGTGTTCGGAAATTTTATACCCCGACGATTGGTATGCGGCCAAAGGAATAGTGGCATTTAAAGAAAAGCACGGACAGCTAAAGTCGGAGTTAGCGGTAGGCACCCTGCGCAAAAAAGAACATCCTCATGTTGAATTTTTTTTAGAAAAAAATCCAGAATTTGGACGGGGCGATGAGCTGGTCTGTATCACGGAACTTCATCCCAGCAACGCTCTGGGAATGGTTCGGGAATATATGCTTTTAGGTATGAAGGAGCCCTTGGGATGAATTCAGCTTTAGCTCATCACCTCTGGCTCGGTGTGCAAAGTTGGGAATACAAAAAATTTATTAAAGCGTGTCAGAATCCTTGCCTTACGCAAGAGCGGCTATTAAGAAATTATATTCGCAAGAATGCTTTAACCGAATTCGGCGTAACTCACCATTTTGAAAGAATCCGGTCTTATAAGGAATTTATCGAGGAAGTTCCTGTTCGAGAATATCAGGATTTTGAGAAATGGATACAAAAAATAGTCAAGGGCGAGAAAAATATTTTGACAAAATCTGTAGTCATAGGATTTGAGAAAACTTCCGGCACAACTCATTTTTCAAAATTAATCCCTTACACCGCCGAGCTTAAACAAGAATTTGAAAAAGGGATCGCGGCCTGGCTGGTGTCTTTGCAACATTTTTGTCCGGAGGCCTTTTGCGGTTGCGCTTATTGGGCCCTTTCCCCGGCGACTCAAGCCCCGCAAAAAACAGCCGCGGGCCTACCCATTGGCATAGAAGACGACCGGGAATATTTTCATCCTTTTGTCGCATGGATATTGGGATCAATCATGGCGGTCCCTTTTTCTTTAAAGCGAGAAAATGATCCCGCAAAATTTTATCTTAAGACATTAGAGGCTCTTCTTCGCCGGGAAGATTTGTCATTTGTCTCGGTCTGGAGTCCCACATTTTTTCTGCAATTAGACAACGTCCTGCAGTCTCATAAAGAACACATCCGCAATTGGATCGAATCGGAAAAAATATTTAAGAACAAACGAAAGGCCCGATTGTTAGATTCACTGAAGGGTGATTTTGTTTGGAAAGACCTTTGGCCCCATTTGTCCGTCCTCAGTTGCTGGAAGGATGCCCAGTCTGAGTGGTGGATTCCGCAAGTGCAAAAGCGGGCCGGGAAGGTTTGGATCCAGGGAAAGGGCCTTTTGGCAACGGAAGGAATAACGTCGCTTCCTCTGGATCCGCAGATTAATCCAGTGCTCGCTTTGCGTTCGCATTTTTATGAATTCCGATCCATGGTGAATGCAAAAATTTGTTTGGCGCATGAATTATCACCACACGAAAGATATGAAGTCCTTCTCACCACCGCCGGGGGACTTTACCGGTATGCTTCGGGAGATTTTATTGAAGTCACAGGATTCTTTAAGCAAGCGCCGGCTTTTCGTTTTGTCGGCCGGGGCGAACAACAGTCGGATTTAGTCGGGGAGAAATTATCCGAGCAGCATGTACTCGAATCTTTTAAAAGATCTTTAAACGACAGAATAAAATTTAGTTTAGCTTTTCTTTATCCAGAGCAGACGCAAACAAAAGCCGGATATACCTTGTTTATTGAAAAGAATGGCGCCGATGTTTGTCCGGAAGATTGGCATAGTTTCCTCAAGGAGGTCGAGAGATCACTTTTAAAAAATCCCTACTATGAACAGGCGATCCATATCGGACAGTTAGAGAGATTAAAGATTTTTTTTCTTCCGACGGGATTTCGCGAACAGCTGGTCCGTTTTCTTGGTGATTCTGCAACGGGAAAAGAATCCACCATGAAGGTCCCCGTTTTATTTTCACGAAACCGGCTCAAACCTTTACTAGGGGTATGAAATCATCGCGTTTTCAGATTGCGTTAGCGCAACCCGAGGACAACCGGGATATTTGCCGTTTGTTTAGAATTCCATTTGCGGGAGAAATTTCTTTGGCTATGGAGCGGGAGCCGGATTATTTCTCAGGATCAAAAATTCAGTATGAAGAACCAGAGACCTATGTTTGTCGGGACCGTACCAATAATCGGATGGCCGCTTGTTTCAGTGTGGGAAAAAGAAGCGTATTCTTAAACGGCCGCAAGACGCCTTTGCGCTATCACAGCGATTTAAGAATTGATCCGGATTATCAGAAAACTTCCGCATTGTTCGATATATGTTCTTACTTCAAAAAGCATATTGATTTTTTAGAAGGATTTTCTCAGACGGTTGTTTTTTCGGACAATGAAATTTTAAAAGGATTGATTGATTATCGCCGCCACCTGCGACTGCGGGCTATCATTCCCTTATATGTTTCTCATGGCCGATATGTGACGCACACCATTATCATCAAGAAAAAGAAATGGGTCCACCCGTATGCCTCTGTCGTCAGACAGGCGCGGGAGGAGGATATTCCCCGCATGCAAGAATTTTTTGATCACGAAGCCAAATTCAAACAATTCTATCCCTGCTATGATTTTTCCCGGCTTAAAGAGAATTATTATCACGGATTGAAACCTGAGAATTATTTTGTTGCTTTTAAAAACAGTCAACTGGTTGGCATGGCTGGAATCTGGAACCAGCAAGATGTCAAGCAAACGCGGATTGTGCAATATTCCCGTCGATTAAAGGTCCTTAAACATTTCATCAATCCCCTGGTTTCACTGTGCGGAGGATTTGTCCTGCCGGATGAGGGAACGAAATTAAATTCGGTTATGCTGCATACCATTGTCACCCAGAACAACGCTCCGGAAATTTTTAAGTCCTTGGTGCAAGCGGTTTACGAATATGTCCGGACACAGAATTATAAATACATGTTGTGCGGTTTAGACGAGCGAGATGGTTTGAATGAAGCTCTTGAAGGCTATGCGAAAAGAGAAGTCAGGGGGACGCATTATCTGGTTTCTTATGACGAGAACGTTCTGCAAAAAATCCATAAAGGGATTTTTTATCTCGAGGCGGCACGGATTTAATGTTTTTCACAGCAGGCTGAATCCACCCTGGGCCGTAAGAAAAATAATGCTACAGCCATAGCCATAAACAAAATGGCCTGTCCCCAATACCAGTAGGCCGGAATACCAAAGACATGGAAAGCGTCTTGGGCGAAGGTGAGCATTTGAAAAACACGGATGAATAAAAGGACGCTCAACGCCATAATGATCGATGAATTTTTCGCCGGTTCGCGGATGGCCAAGTAAGCCAAAAGTCCGACGACCAGAAAATATCCGGCCAACATGCGGGCCACGTGCTCGAGCTGGGCAGAAGGTTCGACATTCGCTTTATAAACTACGGCGGCGATTTGGCTGATGTTCACAAAAGGAAGGCAACCTAAGATTCCCATGAGCAGATGAGGAATGCAGACGATCCATAAAACTATTTTTAAGGAAGTCAGACAGGGAGTTTTCATATTGTTTTTTCTCCTTTTGCGTTTATTATATAATAAAGTGCCAATTAAAAATATGAAATTAAACTGTTTTTAACGCAGACGATTTGAGGGCTTGTCAGTAATCCGCTTTTCGTGCAAAATGTATTATGAGGAATGCGGGCTGGTTTTGGTCGATAAAAAGATAGACCATAACATAAAAAAGTAGGGTCTGTCCCTACTTTTTATTCAACAAGGAATGACGGAATGAAATCCTATAACACATTAGAAATCAAACGTATCGAAGACAAGTGGCGCAAGCTCTGGGACGAAAAGAAAACTTTTAAAGTCTCGGCCGACCCGGCCAAGAAGAAGTACTATGTCCTGGAAATGTTTCCTTACCCGTCGGGAAAAATCCATATGGGCCATGTTCGCAATTACACGATTGCCGACGTGATGGCCCGTTTTAAAATGATGCAGGGATTTAATGTCCTTCATCCTATGGGATATGATGCATTCGGCCAACCGGCTGAGAATGCCGCGATCAAAAATCACACTGACCCCGGAGATTGGACCTACCGTTGCATTGCTCAGATGCGCGATGAACTGAAGATGATGGGCTTTTCTTATGACTGGGACCGCGAGTTGGCGACCTGCGACGCCGAATATTACAAATGGAATCAATGGATTTTTTTAAAGATGATGGAAAAGGGTCTGGCTTATAAAAAGGCGTCTCCCGTCAATTGGTGCCCGTCGTGCTTGACAACCTTGGCCAATGAAGAAGTCATCCATGGCGCGTGCTGGCGCTGTAAAACGGAAGTGGTGCAAAAAGATTTAGAACAATGGTATTTGAAAATTACGCATTACAATGATGCGCTTTTGGAAGATTTAAAGAAATTGAAGAACTGGCCGTCGCGTGTTGTGGCGATGCAGGAAAATTGGATTGGAAAAAGTTATGGTGTAGAAATTTATTTTAAGATCAAAAGAAACGGCGGTCGCTTATCGGTTTTTACGACGAGGCCGGACACGATTTTTGGCGCGACCTATGTTGTCCTCGCCCCGGAGCATCCGCTTGTTGCCGCATTGGTCAAAGGGACTCCTGCTGAGAAAGCCGTCACGGATTTTGTGGAGAAGACCCGCAATGTTGCTAAGAGTGTCCGCGTCACCGGCGACAGCGCCAAAGAAGGGGTGTTTACCGGGCAGTACGCCAGCAACCCTGTCACTGACGAAGAAATTCCGATCTGGATCGGTGATTATGTTTTGATGGATTACGGCACCGGGGCGATCATGGCTGTTCCGACGCATGATCAGCGCGATTTTCTTTTTTCCAAAGAACACAATCTGCCATTGCGGATCGTCATTCAGGACCCGGCCAATCCCGACGCTAAACCCGAGGACATGAAGGCCGCCTTCGAAGGGGAAGGCAAGCTGGTGAATTCCAAACCATTTAACGGCATCGGCAATGAAGAAGCCAAACAAAAAATCAGCCAATGGATGGAACAACAGGCGATGGGGAAGATCACGGTCAATTGGCGTTTGCGCGATTGGCTCATTTCCCGTCAGCGTTATTGGGGAACGCCGATTCCCATTATTTATTGCCAGAAGTGTGGAACGGTGCCCGTTCCAGAAAAAGATTTGCCCGTCGAGCTCCCCCAAAATGTGAAAATCACCGGCGAAGGCGGAAGCCCACTTTTGAAAGTACCTGAATTTGTAAACGTGAAATGCCCTAAGTGTGGCGAGAAAGCCCGCCGGGAAACCGACACCATGGCGACGTTCTTTGATTCGTCATGGTATTTCTTGCGTTTCTGTTCGCCGGTAAACTCGGAAAAGATCTTTGATGAAAAAGAAGCGGCTTATTGGATGCCCGTCGACCAATACATCGGTGGCATCGAGCATGCTATTCTTCATTTATTGTATTCGCGGTTTTTTACAAAATTTTTAAACGATTTGGGTTTGGTTAATGTCAGCGAACCCTTTGACCGTTTGTTGACGCAAGGCATGGTCTTGAAAGACGGTGAGGTCATGTCCAAATCACGGGGAAATACCGTCGATCCGGACTCCGTGATCAGCAAATATGGCGCCGACACGCTGCGTTTATTTATTTTGTTCGCCGCGCCACCGGAAGACCAATTGGAATGGAATGACAGTGCCATCGACGGCGCGTGGAAATTTTTAAGTCGCGTGTGGAATTTAGTCGACATGAAATTTAAGTCCGTTAGTGCGTTGCCCAGCAGTTTAACCAGCCAGGACAAAGAATTAGAACGCGAGCGCAATGCCGCGATTAAAAAGATCACGGAAGACTTATCCGGGCATGAAGGTTTTAAATTCAATACCGCAATCAGCCAGCTTATGGTTTTAACCAATCGCATTGAAAAATATGAGATCAAATCCCCCGAACAACAGGCTGCGTTTAATCACGCTGTAAAAACCTTGGTGATGCTCTTGGCCCCCTTTGCTCCCCATGTCGGTGAAGAAATGTGGGAGATGATGGGAAATGTTCCGAGTATTGTCAGGGCGTCTTGGCCGACATATAATGAAGCCGCTTTGAAGTTGGACGCGGTGACCATGGTCGTGCAGATCAATGGCAAGATCCGTTCCAAATATGAAGTCCAAACCGATACGCAGGAAGACCGATTGCGCGACCTGGTCAATTCCGACGAGAAATTGAAAGCTTACATCGAAGGTAAAGAAATCAAAAAGTTTATCGTCATCCCCAACAAACTGATTAGCATCGTCGTTTAATCCCCTTTTTCCTTACCCCTTGATTTTTTCGATTTTGCAGAAATATTTTGCATCTTTTGGTGAACACCACGAACGGGTGGCGCAAAGGGGGAGTTCTCTACTCGCCCGCAGCGTTAGCGATGACGAGTAGAGGTCCCGCAGCGACAGGACCTGTTCCATTTTTTGAGAAATAAAACTGTGGTTAGACTTTTATGGTGAGAGGAGAAAAAGTATGTTTAATCTTACTCAACAAGAACGGCTGGTTCTTCTTTTTCTGGCGGGCGTGATTATCGTCGGAAGTTTGTTGCAAATCGTCAGCAAGCAATCCTTGGCTGTGCGCCATTTTCTGGAATTCTCTGAACATCTTTCTGGCCCCTCTCCTGCGAAAGGGAAACGATGAGAAGGAAACGTCCCTTTTTGTGGATTGCCGTTTTCTTTATGGCGGGAATTTTGGTGCATGCCGGTTGGCATTTTTCACCCCAAAATTGTGCGGTGATCGGGGTTTTGATTCTCAGTTTTGCTTTTCTTTTCCGGAGGAATAACTTTATTTTTGTTATTTTAATCCTTTGTGAATTTTTATGTCTGGGCGGGCTTTGCCATTATAGCCGCTGGCTCTTCGGTCAAGACCATATTTATTTCCAGCGGGAGAAAACGGATTTGGCCCCCATCACCTTGCGGGGAAACATTATTAGTGATGTTCGCCGCAGTGAGGGCGGCTATGCACGGTTGAATTTTGTTTTGGCTTTACGGGGCGCTGAGATCAATGGCCAATGGAAAAATTTGTCAGGTCATGTTCTTGTTAATCTTTTTCAAGATGTGGTTTTGAATTATGGCGATGATATTGTTTTGACCGGCAAATTGCATCGGCCTTTTGAATTTTCTCATGACCCTAAATTTTCTTATCGTGAATATCTTAAGCGTCAGGGGATTCTTTATGTTTTCAGTGTCAAAAAAAATAGTCCGGTCAAAATTTTGCATTTTCAGAGCGGAAATTTTCTTTTGGCCCGACTGTATCAATGGCGCAGGGTGGCGAGCGATATTCTGTCTGCGCATTTTTCTCCGTCGGAAGCTTCCTTGATGCAGGCCATGCTTCTGGGGGAGAGGTTGCGCATTCCCGCTTCCTTAAAAGATGTTTTTGCTAAAACCGGCACCACGCATATTCTAGCCATCAGCGGACTGAATGTGGGCATTGTGGTTGCGGTGCTTTTTCTTTTGTTTCGAATGGTGCCTGGGCCGGCCAGTTTGACCTATGGTTTGACCATGGTTTTTATTATATTGTATGTGTTTTTGACTGGTGCTAGCCCTTCGGTTGTGCGTGCGGGCCTCATGTCCGTAGTTTTTTTAATAAGTTTTCTCATTGAAAGGGAAACGGACAGTTTAAACACGTTGGCTTTTGCGGCTTTTCTTTTGCTTTTATTTGATCCCGAGAATATTTTTGATATCGGGTTTCAGCTTTCTTTTATGAGTGTGCTAACCATTTTGCTTTTTTATCCCCTTTTTATGAATTTAGCAAAGCCGTTTATCAAACAGCATCCTTATCCTCTTCTCAAATTTGTGATTGAATCTTTTGCTGTATCTTTATCCGCTACCTTGGGTGTGGCAGGATTGATTGCTTACTATTTTGAAATTGTGACACCGGTCTCACTTTTGGCAAATATTTTTGTCGTGCCCTTGAGCACCTTGGCATTGATTTTAGGCATGGGTTTGCTGGTCGGTTATGGTCTGGCGCCGCTGTTCGCCGTTTGTATTCAGATGGTTCTCAATCTGATGGTTTGGTTCATGGTGATTTGCGCCAAAATTCCCTGGGCGTATTTTACTTTTAAAGATATAAATATTTGGAACATTATAAGTTATTATTGTCTAGTGATCTCCCTATGGCTTTGGTTAAAGGAGCCTTCCCAAGGAGTCTTCCGACGGTAATTGACAAAGACAAGCAAGTGTGATAAATTGCCCGAATATGTTAAAAACATTAATACTCCTGTTGGCTATTTTAGGGCTTTGGGCCATGCCCAGCCAGGCTTTTTGGATTTGGACCCCGGAAACCGGAAAATTCGTTAACCCTAAGAATGTCATTAAAGACACTCCCAAGGACCAGCTGGAATTTGCCCTCGATTTTTATAAAATCCAAAATTATAAAAAAGCCACGGATGAGTTACAAAAGTTGCTCAAAACCTATCCTCGCGCCCGCGAAGCCGCTGACGCGCAATATTATTTGGCGGTGATTCTTGAAGACCAGGGCCAATGGATGCCCGCTTTTAAGAATTATCAGATTGTCATTGATAAATACCCTTTCAGCGAACGTTCGGGGGAAGTTGTCAAGCGTCAGTATGATATCGGCAATGCGCTTTTAGAAGGCAAAGACAAGCGCAATAAATTTGTCAGCGTCGTCGCCGGTGGAGATTATGATGTGGTCGAAGTTTTTCGCGCGGTCATTAAGAATGCTCCTTACGGAGAATTGGCGGCCCAAGCCCAGTATAAAATAGGACTTTATCTTTTGGGCAAACAGCTTTATCAGGAAGCTCGCGATGAATTTGAAAAGACCCGCAATGATTATCCTGACAGTGAATGGGCCAAGGCCGCGAAGTTTCAGATCGCTTTGTCCGATGCTAAACGTTCTTCCAAAGCGCAATACAATCAAAAGGTGACCAATTCCGCCTTGCGGGAATTTCAGGAATTTGTGAAGAAATTTCCTGATGCAGATCTCTCCAAAAAAGCCAAAGACCATATCAATTCTTTGCGTGAGAAGGAAGCGGAAAACAATTTTGTAATTGCACGTTTTTACGAAAAGCAAAAAAAGGTCGATTCCGCAAAGTTTTATTATAATACGATCATAGAAAGTTATTCCGATACAGCATGGGCCCGCAAAGCCCTCCAGGCCTTAAGTCATTTGGAAAGTAAATGAAAAAGCGACTTCTTTTCTTTTGTTTGTTTGTGGTTTTAGTTTTTCCCTCTTGCGGATACTCTACGCGCTCCTCTCTGCCCGCCCATATCAAAACTATTTCCGTCTTGCCTTTTGCGAATAAGATCGATTTTCAGTCGGGCAAAGCCAGTGTGTATATTCCTCTTTTGGAGGTTAAGGCCCACGATGAAGTGGTGAATAAATTTTTGTTCGACGGGACTTTGCGCATCTCTGAAGAAAAAAATGCCGATTTGGTTTTAAAGGGTGAACTCATCGGGTATGACCGCGGCGCTTTGCGTTATACCGATAACAATGATGTTCAGGAATACCGCATTACCGTCACGGTGCGTTTGATTATGCTGGATCATCTGGGGCAGGTTGTTTGGGAAGAACCGAGCTTTAGCGGAAACGCATCCTATTTCGTGACCGGTCCGACAGCGACGTCGGAAACCGGCGCGGTCCAGGAGGCGATCGAGGATTTGGCCAAACGCATTGTTGAGCGCACCGTCGAAGACTGGTAAAAAGTAGGGACAGACCCTACTTTTCTTTATGTTATGATCTATCTTTTCATCGGCGAAAATACACACGACAAGCAGACCCAGACGGCCCGGATTAAAGCCAAATGGGCCGAAAATCCCGATGCTCTGCAATTTGATTATCAAGTCCTTTACGGACACAAACTTGATCCCAAAGAACTCAAAAAATCTCTCTTGGCTTTGCCCGCTATTCTCAAGGAACGGCTGATTTATATTCATGAAGCTGAAAAAATTGATGAGCACTGTAAAACTATTTTGCTGGAATTTCTTTCGGCCAAACCCGTCCATGCCGTGCTGATTCTGGATTGCGCCGCACTAGACGGACGCGACAGCCAATGGGCCGCTATTCGGGCCTTGGCCACAGTTCAGGAAAACCGCCGCGGCGTAAAGGAAAATGTTTTTGATATGACCAAAAAGATGATCGCGGGGCAAGGCGCGCCAGCTTTGCAGATTTTAAATCAGCTTTATGATGACGGCGGTTATCCTTTGCAGATTATGGGCGGTGTGGTGTGGGCTTGGGGTCATGAGCGGGGACGGATGTCAGCGGAGAACTTTGAGAAAGGTCTGCGGGCGCTTCAGGAGGCGGATTTAAACATCAAGCGTTCGCGTTTGAATGCCGAACAGGCCTTGGAAGTTGTCGTGGTAAAACTGGCTATGCTCCAATCGAGATAAAAAAAGAGACAGGTTAAACCTGTCTCTTGAAAAATATATTTTTTGTTTTATTTGATCGCTAAAGTGAGGCGGCTGAATTTCGACTTGCGGCGGTCGGCGGTTTTCTTGTGCATGATATTGCGCTTTGCGGCCTTATCAAGTTTTTTGAAAACGGTCTTCAGCTGAGTTTCAGCTTCGGATTTATTTTTAGACTCCACCGTCGTCAGGAAGCTCTTGATCGTTTTTTTCAATTCGGTCTTGAGATCTTGATTATGAAGATGATGGGTCCGGTTTTTACGTAATTCTTTAATGGCTGTTCTACGTTGTGGCAATTGACTCACCCCTTTCTTTTTTAGGTGCCCTAATATAGCAAAGAGGTTTTTGGATGTCAAACAATAATTCGCGCGCCCCTGATTCCAACCACACCTTGGTCCATTCGACCTCTATTCTCGCCATCGGCACGTTTTCTTCCCGTATTTTGGGTTTTTTAAGAAATATGATTATCGCCAAGTTTTTTGGGACCGGCCTGCGGGCCGATGTTTTCTTTTTGGCTTTGCGCATTCCCAATCTTTTTCGCGATCTGGTGGGAGAAGGGGCGGCGAATGCGGCCGTAGTCCCGGTTTTATCCGAATATCAGGTCAAAAATGATACTGAGGATTTTTGGCGCCTGGTCAATGTCATTTCCTTGTGGGCGCTGATCATTTTAAGTTCCCTCACGCTTTTAGGAATGATCTTTGCCCCGGTTCTGGTCGCGGTCATGGCACCGGGTTTTATGATGGAACCGCTTAAGGTCAAATTGGCGGTCGATTTGACGCGTTTGATGTTTCCGTATTTGATTTTCATCGGCTTGACGGCGCACAGTATGGCGGTATTGTATACCTTCCGTTCTTTTACCTCCGCCGCTTTCAGTCCCTGCTTGTTTAATATTGCGGTGATTGGCGCAGCCCTTTTTTCGGAAAAATTCTTAGCCGAGCCGACCTATGGTCTGGCGGTTGGGGTTTTGATCGGGGGAATTTTACAATTAGCGGCGCAAATGCCTTCGATGATGAAAAAGGGGATGCGCTGGCAGATGAGATCACTCTCCCATCCGGGCGCAAAAAAATGCGGCCAGCTTCTTGTCCCGCGGCTTTTCGGTTCCGGGATTTATCAGTTGAATTTGGTGGTGGACACGATTTGCGCGTCTTTGTCTAATATCGTCGGACCGGGAGGGATTTCTGCGATCTTTTATTCTAATCAATTGATTCAGTTGCCTCTGGGGGTTTTCGGTTTTGCTATGGCCACCGCGGCCTTGCCGACATTATCGACGATGGCCGCCCAGAAGGAAATGGGGAAATTTAAGCAAACAGTCGAATTTTCACTGCAAAATATTTTTTTTGTCATGTTCCCAGTCGGCATTTTCATGGTTCTTTTATCCGAACCCCTGGTGCGGGTCCTTTTTGAACGGGGAGAATTTGATTCTTATTCCACCGATATCACATCGCTTGCGCTCATGTTTTTTAGCCTCGGACTTTTTAGTTTTGGCGGTTCGAAAATCTTAACAATGTCTTTTTATGCTCTTAAAGATACGGCCACACCCGTCAAGGTGGCGGGTCTTTCCCTCATTCTAAATGCCGTCTTAAATGTTTTGTTAATGGGACCGATGGGTGTCGGCGGAATTGCCCTTTCCAGTTCGGTCGCCGCCAGCGTCGGATTTTTTGTTCTCTTAAATAATCTAGAAAAAAAGATCGGGACTTTAAGTCCAAACTTATGGATTTTTGTTATGAAGATTATTTGCGCCAGCGTCGTGGCCGGCTGCGCAATAGAACTGTTAGGCGGTTTGATTCAGGATTGGAAGGAGCCCGAACTTATTAAACTCATGGTCCGGGGTTTGAGCGGACTGATGGTTTACAGCGGTGTTTGTGTTTTAATAGGTCTTCCTCAGATAAAGGACATATGGATCAAGATCTTCAAAAGAAAATAAAATCCCTGCCGCTGACGAGTGGCGTTTACTTGATGAAAGATGCCGCCGGAAAGATCATTTATATCGGCAAGGCCGTGAGTCTTCGCAAGCGCGTGCAGTCTTATTTCCGTAGCAAGCCGACCATGTCTAAAACTGATCAACTGGTATTGGAAATCCGCGATGTGGATGTCGTTGACACGTCCAGTGAGGCGCAAGCCTTGATCCTGGAAGCGAGTTTAGTCAAACAGCACATGCCCAAGTATAATTTTGATTTGCGCGACGATAAAAGTTATCCTTTTATCGAAATCACCGGTGACGAATTTCCCCGCATCGAAATTGTCCGTCCCCGTTTAAAGAATCCCAAATCAAAATATTTCGGCCCTTATACGGATGCGGGTTTGATCCGCGAAGCCTTGACCATCATCCGCAAGATTTTTCATTTTCGCAACTGCGAACCTTTTCCCAAGAAGGAATGTCTCGATTTTCATATCGGCTTGTGCGAGGCCCCGTGTATCGGGAAAATCACCCACAAAGATTATTTGCGAAACATTCGCAATGTCATTCTGATCCTCGAGGGAAAAAAAGACGAGCTTTACCGCGGACTGCGTAGCGACATGGAAAATTTGTCGCGGGATAACAAGTTTGAAGAGGCCGCGAAAGTCCGGGACCAGATCCGCGCTATCGGAGCCTTATATTCCGGCTCTGCGGACGAGAATTATTATAAAGAAGCGGAACAATTGCAACGCGCTCTGAATTTGCCTCGGCGGCCAGAACGCATTGAAGGATTTGACATTTCCAACATCATGGGAAATCAGAGTGTGGGTTCCATGGTTTCGTTTTTGGCCGGTAAACCGGACAAAAGCCAATATCGCCGTTTTCGCATCCGCGACGTCAATGGCATTGATGATTTCAAAATGATAGCCGAGGTTGTTCGCCGTCGCTATTTACGGTTAAAAAAGCAAGGCTTGCCTTTTCCGGACCTTATTATAATCGACGGGGGAAAAGGACAGTTGTCCGCGGCTTGTGAAGAGTTGGAAAAATTGGGGGTCAAAATCCCCATTATTTCGCTGGCCAAGCGGGAAGAAGAAATATTTTTACCTGGTAAACGCAGTCCGATTGTGTTGAGCCGAGAATCGTTGGGTCTAAAGCTGGTCCAGCGTTTGCGCGATGAGGCGCATCGTTTCGCACAGGCGTATCATTTCATTCTTCGCCAGAAAAAAATGTTTTCACCGGAGTCCTATTGAAAAAGAACTTGTTGATTAAGGTCATGGCGGGAATTGTGTTTGTTGTTCTTCTTTTTCTTGAAGGGCTGTCGGCGCAAAATAAAATGCTGTGGAACGACGAACTTTACAGCCAGATTCAGAGTATTGAAAAACTGTCGTATGGCGAGATTGTGCAGGGCAAGATTCCTGAGGGAAATAATTCGCCATTGTTTTATATTTTACAAAAAGGAATTTGCGATGTGATGAAATATCGTCTTCCTTTTGTTTGGAAAGGCGAGTGGGGTGTCGCAGAACCCCAAGCGCAAATTCTTTTGCGGCTTTGGCCCAATGTCTTTATGTCTTTGGCCGCGACGGCGATTTTTTATGTTTTTGCGGCGGAATACTCATTTCTCCCCGGGATTTATGCGTTATTGACGGCGGTCTTTACAGAAATGTTCTTCACCTATGGAGCGGAGGCGCGGCCCTATGCGTTATGGATTTGCTTAACGACTTTTCAGGTTGTATATTTCTTGCGGCTTATTTTATGCCGAAAAGGGGCGAACAAAAAGAGCGGTGAGCGTGAATATTGGCGGGCCTTAGGTATTGTGAATATTTTATTGTCGTTGACGGCGGTCTTCGGCAGTGTGCAGGCTTTTATTGTTTCTTTACTCTTGTTTGTTTTTTATCGGCCCAAATTATCACAATATGTTTTTTTGCTTTTTGTGCCGTTGTTCAGCGGTTTTTATTATTTCTTGCATGCTCCGCAGTATGTTTTCGGACTGCCGGCCAAGCCTCTCTTTTTGATTTATGAAAATATTCCCGTTGACCGGTTTATTTTTATTTGTTGCTGCGGGATTGTCTTTCTGGGATATTGTATGTGGCGTAAAACATTTAAGGACGGTGGCGTGATATGGCGTCTGGCGGCCTTGATGATTTTATCCTGCGCGGCGGCCCTTGGGATTATGAAGGGCCTGAGTTTAACGGCGGATCCCGGCTGGCAACCGTTTGAAGTTTCCAGTCGCTATTTTGTTTTTTTGGCCCCTGTAGGCATTGTGGCCGCCGTCATTTTTTTGTTGGAATTATTGAGGATTTTTCGTGGGAACGTCTGGATGACGGTTAATCTTATGATAATCGGCGCGGGTTTTTTAATCCTCCGGATTTTGCAATCGGCCCCGGCGCTTCTTTCGGAATGGGGGATTTGTTGATATGAATCTTTCATGACCTTACGGTCACAAGGGAGAATGTAAATATTGGCGAATCGAAGTGCAATTTTAGTTCTTTGACAAGGACTTTCCGAAGGTGTTATTTTGGTGTGTAGCAATGCAGTTAAAAAAACACCAAAGGG